>CALCNB010000221.1 GCA_937897785.1 uncultured Cellvibrionales bacterium
TTTTGAAAATCGTCTGATTCAAGTTCATGAGATGAATCGGATGGGCGCTAATATCCGTATTGAAGGGAATACGGCTATTGTAGAGGGCTGTGAGACGCTTACCGCAGCACCGGTTATGGCCAGTGATTTACGCGCCTCAGCTAGTCTGGTTATTGCTGGATTATGTGCAAATGGTGCAACCTTGGTTGATCGGATTTATCACATTGATCGAGGTTATGAATGCATTGAAGAGAAAATGCAATTATTAGGAGCTAGTATTCGTCGCATACCTGGCCGTCTCAGTAACGAACAAAGTGAACAGTCAACATGATTACTATTGCACTCACTAAAGGTCGAATTTTAAAAGACACATTACCGCTACTTGCCGCGGCAGATATCGTACCTGAAGAAAATATTGCTGAAAGCCGTAAGTTGGTTTTTTCAACCAATCATGACGATGTTCAGTTGTTGGTGCTTCGTGGTATTGATGTATTAACCTACATTCGTTACGGCGCGGCCGATTTAGGTGTGGTGGGTAAAGACATGCTAATGGAAGATGGTGGTGATGAGCTTTATGAGTTGCATGATTTGGCGATCGCACGTTGCCGATTAATGACCGCAAGGCAGACGCAGCAGGTCGAGCGAAGTGCTCAGTCGCGGTTAAAAGTGGCCACTAAATACGTCAATATTGCGCAGCGATTTTATGCTGAAAAAGGCATTCAGGCCGATATTATTAAACTTTACGGTGGTATGGAGCTTGCGCCGATCATGAACTTAGCCGATGAAATTGTTGATATTGTCGATACCGGTAAAACCTTGGTGGCTAATGGATTGGAGCCGGTTGATTTTATCGCTGATATTAGCTCACGTTTAGTGGTGAATAAAGCCTCTATGAAAGTCAAATATGACCAGCTTAAATCACTCACTGATTTAATCGCTTCAGCCGTTGGCGATAATTAACCAAGCAGTAAGTGAAAATTTTTTTTCGGTGCGACATTTTTTATGACAACAAACATGCAGCCTAAATTATCGCCTCGGCGTTTATCAGCCAACGATCCAAATTTTAGCGATGATCTTACCAAGTTAACGGCTTGGACAGCAGTGGCCGATCAAGCCTTGGAGTCGACCGTGCGCGATATTATTCGCAGAGTACAGGATCAGGGCGATGCTGCAGTTGTCGATTATACCTCGCGTTTTGATCGCTTTGCAGTTGATTCATTGACAGGCTTAACCGTTGATAAAGTCGCTATTGAACAGGCACTGCTAGATCTTGATCCCACTCTCCGAGAGGCCTTAGAACAGTCTGCACAACGAATCAGTGATTTTCATCAGCACCAACGGCAGGAGTCATGGCAGTATACCGATGCGACGGGCACTTTGTTGGGGCAGCAAGTTACGCCATTAAAGCGGGTAGGTATTTACGTTCCGGGCGGTAAAGCGGCTTATCCCTCCAGCGTGCTAATGAATGCATTGCCGGCCAAAGTCGCGGGTGTGGAAGAGATTGTCATGGTCAGTCCCTCACCGGATGGCGAAGTAAACCAGACTGTTTTGGCCGCGGCTGCAATCGCAGGCATCGATCAAATTTTTACTATTGGTGGTGCCCAAGCCGTTGCGGCATTGGCTTATGGCACAGAAAGTATTCAGCGGGTTGATAAAATTGTTGGTCCAGGCAATCGCTTTGTCGCCTGCGCCAAGAAAATGGTTTTTGGTGATGTTGGTCTTGATATGTTGGCAGGCCCCTCAGAGATTTTGGTTATTTGCGATGGTAAGACAAATCCTGACTGGATCGCGATGGATTTATTTTCGCAAGCCGAGCACGATGAAGATGCCCAAGCTATTTTGATTAGCCCGAGTAGTGACTTTCTTCAAGCTGTAGAAGATAGTATGAATTCGCTGATAGTCGATATGAGTCGTAGCGATATCATTCGTCGGTCGATTAGTCAGCGTGCGGCATTTATTTTAGTTGATGATCTGAGTCAGGCGATGGTGGTGAGTAATGCTATTTCTCCTGAGCATTTGGAATTATCAATTGAAGATCCCGAATCCTGGTTGTCGAGCATTGAGAATGCTGGTGCTATATTTATGGGCAGATTTACCCCTGAGTCCGTAGGAGACTACTG
>CALCNB010000222.1 GCA_937897785.1 uncultured Cellvibrionales bacterium
AAATGTCATATGAAACTGTTAAATATTTTTTCTCTTTTAATTTTAATTTTAATGCCCCTTACAAGCCAAGCTAAAACAAGGGATTATATTGAAATTGTAGGTTCATCGACTGTTTACCCTTTCTCAATCGCAGTTGCTGAGCGATTTGGTAAAGCTACGCAGTACAAGACACCCAAGATAGAATCAACCGGTTCGGGTGGTGGTATGAAATTATTTTGCAACGGCATTGGTGATCAGTATCCAGATATCACTAACGCTTCACGTCGAATTAAAAGCAGAGAATTCAGTAATTGCCAAAAAAATGGTGTAACGGATATCATCGAAGTTTTAATTGGCTATGACGGCATTGCCTTTGCCAATTCAAACGAAATGCCTCTCTATCAGTTATCGACGAAGGATATCTATCTAGCGCTAGCAAAAGATATCCCCAACCCTGACGGCTCAGAGACATTTATTCCCAATCCGCATGTGACTTGGAAAGATGTTAATGACAGTTTGCCCGCAACAAAGATAGAGGTGTTAGGCCCGCCGCCCACTTCAGGAACCCGCGATGCATTTACTGAACTCGCACTCGAAGGTGGTTGCAAGGCCTACCCATGGGTCAAGGCACTGAAGAAAGTTGATAAGCCTTCTTATAAAGCGCGGTGTCATACCATTCGAGAAGACGGTGTTTATATTGAAGCAGGCGAAAATGATAACCTTATCGTGAATAAGTTAGTTGCTAACCCCAATGCTTTCGGCGTGTTCGGCTTTAGTTTCTTGGATCAGAATACGGACAAGGTACAGGGTTCTTCTGTTAGTGGTTTCGAGCCTACTTTTGAGTCAATCGCTGCTGGGGACTATCCTATCTCTCGGCCGCTTTATTTTTATGTTAAGAAAGCACACATCGGTGTTATTCCCGGCATAGAAGGCTACTTGCGCGAGTTCACGTCTGAGTCCACTTGGGGCGAGGAAGGCTATCTGTCCGATCGGGGTATGATTCCTTTAAATGACGAAAAAAGAGCCAAGATTGGTCGGGCGATAAAAAGTCAAACCCCAATGACTATGGATTAATTAGGCTAGTATTTAGTTTTACTTAGGCATAAAGGGTGGTATATTTCTGCTCTTTATGCTGTTGCTGTGACAGATGATTTATTGATGAATTTGTCCTGATCAGCCCTTAATAATTCGGGCCCTTAAATAACAATGCCACTGAACTCATTTCTTACTGTCTCACTTGTCTTAATCATACTGTTTTATTTTTTGGGACAGAAAAAAGCTCTTAATTTAAGACTCTCAGGTCAATCTCTTCACTCATTACCTTCTTACCATGGCTCATGGATGATCATAGCTGGCATATTACCAGCAGCGGTCTTGCTTTCGATATGGACATTGGTTGATAGCAGCATTATTCGTTCAATACTCATGTCCGAGCTACCCTCGTTATTCAGTAATTATTCAGTTCCACAAAAGAATTTAGTTTATAACGAAATATTGAACTTATCCCAGGGAAGAGTCGGTTCCGCCAACCAAGATTTACTTATGCCCTTAGCTGCTCGATATGTTGAGTTAAATCAGTTAAGTTTAGCGTTTAAATTTAGCTTGGCATCGGTTCTTTCAATAATGGGCGTGATCTATGCTTGGCGAAAAATTTCGCCAGATTTTAGAGCTCGAAATACTTTTGAGCGTATTGTTAAGTCGGCACTTTTCGTTTGCGCAAGCCTCGCAATTTTGACTACTGTTGGCATCATTTTTTCCGTTTTATTCGAATCGCTCCGTTTTTTCAACCAAGTTTCTTTCTTCGAA
>CALCNB010000223.1 GCA_937897785.1 uncultured Cellvibrionales bacterium
TTCTCTTAAATGAAAAATTAATATGAGAAACGACGAACAAGAGATCAGTAATTTATTATTCGCTTATACTCATCGGTTTGATGAGGGTGATTTTGAAGGTGCTGCAAATCTTTTTCAGCATGCCCAAATTATTGTTGGTGCTTTGGGTGAAGCTGTCGATTACTTGGGTTTATTGGAGAATTGGCGCCGCATGGTGATGCTTTGTGATGGCTCTGGTATACCGCGAACCATGCATACCTGCACTAATGCGATCATCAACACAAATCTTGATGACGGCACTGCCAGTGCGCGTTCATACTATGTCGTCTACCAACAAACGGATAAGCTACCTTTGCAGGCTATCGTTGCTGGCCGTTACGATGACACATTTGAGCTAGTGGCAGGGCGATGGCGCTTTAGTCTGCGCGATTATCGGATGATGGAAATGATTGGTAACATTAGCGAGCATTTGCATCATTCTGAATTAATTCTGGCTCAACAGTTGAGTTATAGCTGACGCTATAGAGCTAGTAAATGGATTATCCTCTTAGTCGAACGGAGCAATACCGGCTCTGACTTTTTCAAAAGCCTCGTCACCATAAATTTGTTTGACCATTTCTGCCATGTCAGGCCCCTTCCGTAATTCGTTGCCCCCTTCGATCGCAAAACTTTGTCCTGTCACCCAAGACGACTCCGGGCCCGCTAAGTAACGCACTCCAGCGGACACATCGTCGGGTTCGCCTAAGCGACCGAGTGGTTTCTCTTGAGCAAACTTCTTTTTTATTTCTGCGTTATCGAATAATGCCTGTGTCGCTTTGGTACGCGTCAGTCCAGGCCTTACCGCATTAACGCGAATATTTAACGAAGATAATTCTTCCGCGCAGGCCTTGACGAGACCTTCTAAGCCTGATTTGGCTGTGGTATAGGCTGGTAGCCAAGGGAACACTAATTTTGCTGCATCTGATGAGATGCATACAATAGAACCTAGCTGTTCAGGTGAGGCTGTCTTGACCATTAAAGGCGTAGCATAGCGAATTAATAAAAATGCTGAGACAATGTTTAACTGCAGTTCTTGAGTGAAACTTTTCTCGTCATGCATTAACAGTGGGCGTATAGCCCCACCGCCTACGGTTGCAATGGCAATATCGAGGCTTCCAAACCGTTTGTGACTTGCGTCTAAAGCATCTTTTAATTCGGTTTCATTGCAACTGTCAGCCGCAATGGTATGAACGTGAGCCCCGGAGGGTATATCACCCATTAATTCTGTTTTAGCCGCGTTAAGAGAATCGTTGCTTCGCGCCATGAGAGTCACGTTAGCGCCATCGATTAATAACTGTTTAGCACAAGCGCAGCAGATACCACCAGAGCCACCGGTAATAAATGCATGCTTGCCTGCTAAGGGTAATAACTGCTGATCATTGCTCGCCATGATGGTGATCCTTTGATAACGATTGATAGGGATATTTAATTAGCCTATTTTAAAGTGT
>CALCNB010000224.1 GCA_937897785.1 uncultured Cellvibrionales bacterium
CATAGCCGCTATCGATTGCAGTTGGCAGGTAATAGCCGTGTGGCAGGCCGGCCTGTTCAATTGCTGACAGTGCATGCGCAAGATGCTCATCGGTTTGGTTTTAAATTGGCGCTTGATCAGAAAACTGGCCTGTTGTTGCGATCATTAATGGTTGATCATCAAGGTGTTATCTTAGAGCGCTTTGAGTATACAGATATTGTTGTTGGTGAACCGATCGCTGCCGAGCAGTTTGCGCTCACAGCGGATAGCCAGCAATTACTTAAGCATCAAGCGGCTTCTCATCCAGATGAAGCGATGAATCAAAATCGCTTTATTCAAAACTCTCAAAAAACCGCTTCAGCTTGGACAGTTGACTGGCTGCCAGTTGACTTCCAGTTGCTTGATCAGCAGTCGTCACAACAAGTCATGTCCAGCTTGAAACCGAGCATGCAAGATGCGATGATGTATTCAGACGGATTGGCGGCGTTCAGTATTTTTGTTGCTGATGCTATCGATATGAGTGATTTGAATGTTATTCAAAAAGGTGCGACAACAGCTTACAGTGCGACTAAAAAAGATTCTCTCGGCATATACACTGTAACGGTGGTCGGTGAGATACCGGTCCAGACCGCAAAAAAGATTGCCAATTCTGTTAGTCGTTAGCCGTTGTTAAGGCAGGTTTTAGTATGCAGTCAACTATTTTCATGGTTGAATTTTTAAGGCATCTAGATGATGCATAATCAACAAGAACCTATAATCGAAGAGCTCGCTATTGAGCGTGCTCGGCTGATCGCTATTGATAGAAATTCAACCTCCGGTGATAAAGCTATTTTATGGGTCGAAACGTCGCAGACCAGTAGTTGCAGTAAATGTGAGGCGCAAAGCGGTTGTCAGCATAGTTTTTTAGGTCGATGGTTTGACCGTGGTGCAGACTCTTTGCCGGTTATTTGTGAATTAGATCAAGCTGATTTGTTAGTCGTGGGGCAATGGGTCAATGTTGGGTTTCCAGCGGGACTATTAACCAAAGCCGCCTTACTTTCCTATGTATTTCCCCCTGTCGCTATGATTGCTTTAGCAATCGCTTTTGAACAGTGGTTTGACAGTGAGTTATTGGCTATTGGCGGGGCTGTGATGGGTTTTTTGCTGGCCCTAGCGACAATTCGCCGGGTCACTGCTAAGCAGTTTCAATTGCCAGGCTTTCAGCCCCAGTTTTTAGGGCTTTCGAATTCATCCCCCCTTAGTTAATACTTAGTCGGCCATGTCGGCAGAACAGTTAATATTATTACCTACGCTTATTCGCATCAGCAATCTTCATGGTATACAATCATGGCCGATCTGATTATGCGGATTAATCATTGAATTGATCCGCAAGATTAGACGTTTTTTGGTATTTTTTGCCTATTGATTCTCATTGTCTAAGACTGGGAATCATCGGCCCCGCGTTTGAGTGATAGAGATTTCAATGAGTCAAGATTTAAGCCGTATACGTAATTTTTCTATTATTGCGCACATTGATCATGGCAAGTCGACACTTGCAGATCGTTTCATTCAAGTCTGTGGTGGCCTTGAAGCACGTGAGATGTCAGAGCAGGTATTAGACTCGATGGACATTGAACGTGAGCGCGGCATCACTATTAAAGCGCAAAGTGTCACTCTTGATTATCAAGCCCGCGATGGCAATAGCTATCAGTTAAACTTTATCGATACGCCTGGCCATGTTGATTTTTCCTACGAAGTTTCCCGCTCTTTAGCCGCCTGCGAAGGGGCTTTATTGATTGTTGACGCCGCTCAAGGAGTTGAAGCCCAGTCTGTCGCCAACTGTTATACGGCGATAGATCAAGGCTTGGAGGTCGTGCCGATTTTGAATAAAATGGATTTGCCCCAGGTTGAACCTGAAC
>CALCNB010000225.1 GCA_937897785.1 uncultured Cellvibrionales bacterium
CCGTCGAGCTATCCATAAGTGAGAGTGACGTGCCATTCTTAAAGGGTGCCATACTACTAAATGCCAGCACTAACAGGCATAAGCATAGGCCGCCAAGGGTTGCTGGAAGCCGCGAAGAGAGACGAATTTGTCGGAGTCGGAGCCAGCACTGTCGCCAAACGCTGTTGGCGGGCGGGACGTTGAATGGAACAGCGTGTCGTTGTTCAGCCATAAAGTGGATTCGTAACTGTGTCTGTTGGCAAACCGTTATTAGTTTTATGGCATAATAGTATACCAAAATAAATTCGCTTAATGATTGAAAACTCGCGAGATTTTGGTTTTTTTATGCAACAATTTCATTTTTTATCGTTGCTCTGTCAATTTTAAACTTAAATTGTTTGGTATTAGACTTCATTTCATCCGATTGAGGAGTTAAAACACATCATGTCAGCCGCTATTTTGGATGATTTACAATCCCGACAACTGATTGCGCAGCTCACTGCAGAAGATGCATTGCAAGCGCATCTAGCCAGTGGCCCCCAGACGGTTTATTCAGGTTTTGATCCGACCGCCGATAGTTTGCATATTGGTAGCTTGGTTCCTCTATTGGCTTTACGTCGCTTTCAGCTAGCGGGACACAGTCCAATTATTTTAGTTGGCGGTGCAACGGGATTGATTGGTGACCCTAGCTTTAAGGCTGAAGAGCGAAAGTTGAATAGTACAGACACCGTCGCCCAATGGGTTGACAGAATTCAGCGTCAAACCGCCCAGTTTGTCGACTTTGAGGTGACCGCTAATCCTGCGAAAGTCGTCAACAACCTCGATTGGACGGCGGGTATCGATCTACTCGATTTTCTTCGCGATACGGGAAAGCATTTTTCTGTCAACAATATGATTCAAAAAGAGTCAGTCAAACAGCGATTAGCGCGGGATGGCGCCGGTATCTCGTTTACAGAGTTCAGCTATATGATTTTGCAGAGCTACGATTTCGCCGAGCTTTATCGGCGCCATGGTTGTTCGGTGCAAATTGGTGGCAGTGATCAGTGGGGAAATATCACCGGCGGTATTGATTTGACGCGCCGTCTTCATCAGGCCCAAGTGTTTGGTGCAACCTTACCATTGGTGACCAAAGCGGATGGCACTAAATTTGGAAAAACCGAGTCGGGCACCGTCTGGTTAGATCCTGCTAAGACCTCGCCTTATGCGTTTTATCAGTTTTGGATGAATACCGCCGATGAAGATGCTTATCGGTTCCTGCGCTTTTTTACGTTTCTAGCGATCGACGCTATTGAAGAAATAGAGCGGTCTGATGCCGAGATTCAGGGGCGAAAGCAGGTGCAAAGCCTATTAGCGGCGGAGGTGACACGGCTAGTCCACGGTGATCAGGGGTTGGCCGCTGCAAAGCGCATTTCAGACGCACTGTTTTCTGGCGATCTAAATGGCCTTGCTGAGGCCGATTTTGCTCAGTTAGCGCTTGATGGCTTGCCCAGCACCGAGGTTCAGGGCAGTAGTGCCGGCTTGGCCGAGCTGCTGGTTGATTCGGGCGTTGCGGTGACGCCTCGCGGAGAGGTGACTTTAGGTCAGGCAAGAAAGTTCATTAACAGCAATGCTATCGCCGTTAATGGTACGAAAATCACGGACGAGACAGCGCAATTGAAGGCCGAAACCGGCTATTTTGGTCGCTATCACCTTATTAAGCGTGGAAAGAAGGTCTTCCACTTACTTCAATGGCGCTAACATCCCCATAAAAGCCCTTAATTGGCTATTATTCAACCACCTCGAGAGTGGCTTTGCTTGCCGTTCTAATACGCTCTTTTGGTAGTAAACACTTATTTTAAAAAAGTTAAAAAAAACAGTTGCAAGCGGGCAAAGTCTCCGTATAATGCGCTCCTCGGTTGAAGGGCAGAGGATTAAAAACCTAAGTCAAATGAACCAACTAGAGCGACACAAGCGGTCGCCCTGTTATTTAAAAACTTAATCAAATCATGCGTGTAGGTGCTTGCTAGATAGATAGTACGACAGTACTGCTTTTGTTGTTTGAAAGCGTACACAACTAAATATCAACAGTAAGTGTCCTACTAAAATTTTTATATTTTATACGTTCATTTATTTGTTGAGCCAAAATCGGATGTCGACCGTTGTTAAGCGAGCTTGCTTGCGTAACAGCAAAGATGTCCACTTGTATTTAAACTGAAGAGTTTGATCATGGCTCAGATTGAACGCTGGCGGCAGGCCTAAC
>CALCNB010000226.1 GCA_937897785.1 uncultured Cellvibrionales bacterium
CAATTGAGGAGGTAACCATCAGACGACACAAAATCATCGGCCACAAGTATGCCCGGTATCGCAGCGATGCGATCAGCTGAATAAACAATAGGGTAACTATCTCTCAGCCAAACCGGCACACCGTGCTCTTGAAAAACATTCTTCAAACTTCGATTAATCCCTTGATAGCGCACTTTTGAATTATGACTGCGATTCGATACCCAATAATCGCCCTCAATCAGTAATCTTTGGCTGGATGAGCATTGCACCGCTGTTAAGCGAGAAAGTGCCAGTACTGACAAAGGCTTGACCAATGACCAGTCGTGCTTAGTCTCTAAACATTGGGCCAATTGATTAAGTTGATGACTGTCTATGAGATAGAGTCGATTACGATAAACACAAAGTTTACAATCAGCGATCTTAATGTGGGCGTCAACACGACTGGATGTAATTAAACCATTAATTTGATCCATTAATATGGTCGATGGCATCAGCAAACTATTTTTGAGCAGCCAATAACGTAGCAAATTAGAACGCCGCCGAACCGTCAATTGACGACAGTGAATCAAGGATAGACTTTCGCCATAGGAATGCTTAGAGCGATCTGCAAACGATAGGTCAATGACGGCTAAATCATTAAGTAATTCCAGATCAGCTGTTAGATGATCTACAAACCGTGTTAAGGCCTCTACAGCTTTAGGCCATCGAGCAAGCAAAGGCGGAAAAATTTTATGCCGAATATAATTTCGATCAAAACGTAAATCCTGGTTGGAAGGATCATTAAGGTATTCAAGCTCATGCGTCATAACATACTGTTGCAGCTCACTCTTTGATTGCGCGAGTAATGGCCGCAGTAAAACAGTACCCGAGTCGCCCAAAGTGCGTGACTTTGACATCGCCGATGCCCCACGCAAACCGCTGCCTCGCATTAATCGCAACAACAAAGTTTCAGCTTGATCATCAGCATGATGGCCTAACAGTAATGCACTAGACTGACCATCAGCAGGTGATATTAATTCCACAAAAGCCCTGTAACGCCCTTTTCTAGCACCTGCTTCTAAACCCTTTTCATCCGCTTCAACGGTAATCTTTTTGGCAATAAATGCAACGCCCAACTTCGCACAAAAATCCTCACAATGGGCTTGCCAATCATCGCTAGCAGAATCAATTTGATGATTAATATGAATGGCCGTCAGGCTGGGTATCGGGGTTTGTTTTTGCTGGGAAAGAAACTTATAGCAAGCAAAGAGTAAAGCTGTTGAATCTAAACCGCCAGAAAAACCAATATAACAATGCTCATACGTTAATAACTCACCGAATAGGGAGGCATCGTTATGCATAATATCAAACCGTGATGCAAGCATAATGATTTTTCATAATGGGCTATTGAGCGCCAACCGATAATTTAGGGATTGCCGTAAGACATCAATCGCTGATATCGAGCCGCCAGCAGTTCGTCAATTGAAAGCTGAGAAAGTTCGCCAAGCTCTTTAACAAGAAACTCTTTAACCCTAGCCGCCGCTAATTCAGGGTCACGGTGCGCACCACCTTCAGGTTCGAGAATAGTGTCATCGACAATTCCTAGATCTTCAAGCACCTTTGACGTCAAGCCCATAGCTTCGGCAGCTTCAGGAGCTTTCTCAGAAGTCTTCCAAATAATATTCGCGCAACCTTCTGGCGAGATAACAAAATAAGTCGAGTATTGCAGCATGGCTAACTTATCACCCACACCAATCCCTAAGGCGCCGCCTGAGCTACCCTCGCCAATCACCACAGAAATGATAGGCGTTTTTAGACAGGACATAACTGACAAATTTTTAGCAATAGCATAAGAGATACCACGTTCTTCAGAATCAATACCTGGGTAAGCGCCCGGGGTATCAATTAAAGTAATGACAGGCAAAGAAAAGCGCTCTGCCATTTCCATCAGGCGCAAGGCTTTTCGATAGCCTTCGGGCCTTGGCATACCAAAATTACGGCTCACCTTATCAGCAACAGCCCGACCTTTTTCTTGACCGATAACCATCACTGGCTGGCCCTGTAAACGCGCTAAGCCGCCAATAATGGCAGCATCATCAGCAAACTGACGATCACCATGTAACTCGTCAAAATCATCAAAGACAAGATTGATGTAATCCATGGTGTAGGGTCTTTGCGGATGACGTGCGACACGGACAATATCCCAAGGAGTCAGTGAGGCATATATTTTTGCCGTTAACTTTGCGCTTTTTTCAGTTAACTTTGCGATCTCATCGTTAATATTGAGATCATTATCAGCTCCTACCGAACGCAGCTCTTCAATCTTAACTTGAAGGTCAGCTATAGGTTGCTCAAAGTCCAAAAAATTGGGGTTCATATCCGATCACACTGTAGTAACTGAGGCTAGCACTGCCGCCAACATTTTAAATAAAGTCGTTTAACTTTAACAAACAATTATAGCCATTCAAATGGTGACATTGTAAGCAAGTTATTGAGACATCCTCACAAAACTCAACATTTGCTCAACTATTCGTCAATTGCGATTGCAAGTGCATGCGCCTTCGCACCCTAGATTGAATATCGTCTCCGACTAAATAAAGCGCGGGAACAAACAGTA
Source organism: uncultured Cellvibrionales bacterium (assembly GCA_937897785.1). GTDB lineage: Bacteria > Pseudomonadota > Gammaproteobacteria > Pseudomonadales > UBA7434 > UBA7434. The sequence goes on from CALCNB010000226.1 coordinate 2,576, forward strand.
AGGTGACAAAAGTAGCAAATAATACGCCAAATGAAAGTGATGACACCATAGGAATGAGAAACTGCGCTTGGACACTAGTTTCTAGTAAAATGGGGGTTAAACCTAGAAACGTAGTCACCGAAGTCAATACGATAGGCCTGAAACGCTGAATGGCCCCGGTTAACACCGCTCGTTTAGCTGAAAAACCAGACCGCCTAAGCGTGTTAATCCGATCAATTAAAACCACATTGTCATTTACGACCACACCTGCACAGGCCATCATACCTAGAATAGAAAACATGCTTAAGCCAACACCAACTATTAAATGACCAAAAACGCCACCCATAAAACCAAAGGGTACCGCTGTCAGAACTAGTAACGGTTGCCAATAAGAACGAAACATGATCGCCATGACACCGAAGATACCTAGCATCGATAAGACGGTGAAAAATAAAACTTCTCCAAGAAATTCGTTATTTTCCTGTTCTTCGCCAGCCAGCCTGATGTCGACATCGGGATACTGCATCAACAAATCAGCGATAGCGCCTTGCTCAAGAAAATTAACAATAGCCCCAGCACTGAAACCACGATGTACATCACTGGAAACTCGTGCGACGCGCTGCAAATCAAGCCGTTCAATCTTTTTAAAACCGTCACTATAAACCGTATCAACCACGGCATTTAATGGCACTTGCGAGCGCGCAGTACCATCTGACCCTTTACTCGTCGCAATATACATTTCATTAAGCAACTCTTCATAGGATCTATCTTGCTTAGGATAGCGGACTAACACTTTGACATCTTCACGTTGACGGGGAATACGTTGAACTTGCTCCCCATAAAAAGCCCGTCTAACTTGACCAACCGCATCAGCCAAGCTGACAGATAAACTGGCAGCTTCTGGCTTTAATTGAAGATTAATTTCAGTCGAGGGACTATCCAATGAGGTGCCAATGTTATAAACACCCTCAACTTCCACCATTTGATTCGACAATGCTGTCGAAAATGACTCTAACTGTTGCTGATCATTACTTCGAATCACAAACTCGATTGGCTTGGGTAAATTAAAAATAGTAAAACCAACATTTAAATCTTTGACCAAAGGTAAATCACCAATTAATCGCTGTAATTCTCGGGCCAAGACATCTGAACCCACTGGACGGTCGTTACCGTCCTCTAACAGCACCGTGACACGAGCTGTAGATCCATAAGCTGTCACATGGACACCTTTTACCAACTCGTATTGATATTTTTCATTCGCCTGCTGTTTGAGCCTATAGGCAGAGGCCTCAACATGGTCAGCGATTAACATCAGCTGACTAAAAGAACTCGATTCAGGCAATACGACTTCAGCCGTCACATAGTCTGAAGTGACACGCGGAAAAAAACTAAACGGCAGCCAACCGCCCCTGATAGAGGCCAGTGCAAATAAAAAGAAAAAGCCGAAAATCAACAAAGTCAGACGTTTATAACTCATAGTCCATAATAAAACTTGCTTATAGTGAGAGGACGCAAATCGTGGAATAGACCCTGCAATGTTAAGGCGAACCAATTCAAGCCGAGCTAGCTGCTGGCGCAACGAGACAATCGTTTGATTTCGTCGTATCAAATCCATACGAGCCAATAAAGATTGCTTGGTATTCGCAATATGCGATGGTAATAACAGCAGAGATTCAAATAACGAAAAGAATAAAGCTAAAATAACTGGCGTTGCCATGGTTGCAGCCTCAGGCCGCTCACCAATAAAAAAGAATGGCGTGAAAAAAATCATCGTACTCATCACAGCAAACCACACCGGCAACATAACCGACAAAGTGCCATTAATAGCCCCTTGGCGCTTGTCACCGGTCATCTCTTGCTGACTATAAATCGACTCGCCGACAATAATCGCATCATCAACCACAATACCTAAAATCATAATGAAGGAAAACATTGAAATGATATTCAGCGATACCGGGGTAAGAATAAGCAGCCATATGGCGCCCATAAAGGCAACAGCAATACCACTGCAGACCCAAAAAGCCAATGATGGTCTAAGAAATATAAGTAACACAATAAAAACTAACAGTAAGCCACTAGAACCATTATAAATGAGCGTATCTAGCCGGCCTTGATAGCTAATCGATGCATCAGACCAGATCGATAGCTCGACCCCGTCTGGTAAGAGCGATTGCTGCTGCTCAACATAATTTCTCACTGCTTCACTGGTAATGAGAATATTGGGGTTATTTTGATTGATAATCCATATTTCTAAGGATCGACGGCCATCCAATTCACTGTGTATGTCGGTATCAACAAAACCGTCGACAACCTCTGCGACATCTCCTACTCTCAGAATCGCACCGTCAGAATGACGGCGAATCGGTAGCTCTTCAAAATCAACTGCTTGGTATGCTTGACCACGTGCTTGCATGGTAATATCACCCGCATCATCTCTTATCTTACCTGCGGGTTGATTAAAAGAGTAAGAGCGTATTGCTTGCGCCACATCATCAAAGGTAATGTCATAGGCTAACAAAGCATCTCTTGATATCTCAATTCCTAGCTCATAATCTCTAGGAGTGTGTAGCTCAGCTATTGCAACCGATGGAAAGGCAGCCAACTCCTCTCTCATAGTCTCAGCGAGCTCTTTAAGGTCTCGCTCTGAAACCTTTCCTGAAAGTTGAAGTCGCATCATGGTGTTGCGCCACCGCTGATCGACAATCGTTGGTGGTTCAGCATCCGCTGGAAAGCTATCTATCGCATCAACATTGGCTTTAATATCGTTCAGCAGTATTTGGGCATCCTCTCCCTGCTTAAGCTCAATGACCACTTCGCCGCGCCCTTCAATCGCAGATGAACGTATCTCTTTTATGCCGCCTAATTGCTTGACCGCCTCCTCTATCCGCTTGCAGATATTCACTTCAACTTCTTTAGGGCCAGCACCAGGGTAATTGACTGACACCTTGATAGTATCAATCTTTATTTGCGGGAAAAATTCCTTATCAAGCAGAGGAAAAGTCAACAAGCCTGACACCAAAATGAACACCATGAATAATTTGGCGGCTATAGGGTTGTCAATAAACCAGGTTACAACACTTCTCATGAAAAAACTCGCTTATTCTCATCGGGCATTTTAATCACTAGCAGAGATGGAGTCTGCTTGGATATTATGTCGCTGGCCAGCGTCTGAAGCCGATATCTGCATACCCTCGAACGCAAACGGCAAATCTGAAATGATCACTGCAAGATCGCGCTGACCCTGAAAGGATTTAGGCAGCTGGACTAAAGCAAAATCACGATCAACCTGTAAAGGCGTAATCATTTGATTAACCAATCGACCATCAACCAGCAACCAAATCAAATTTTTCTGCCTTAAGGCTTTTCTAGGAATCTGAATCGAGCGCTCAACACTGTCGCCCTCAATCATTGCTGTCAGGTATTGACCTATTGCCAGCGGCGGATTCATCCTCTCAACCTTGCTACTTACTTCGAGCTGAGCACTTGTCAAGGATTGAAATGGGTTTTCAAGACTGGCGACTAGGTAATATTGACGACTGCTCGTATCGACAGCGGCCTCAATACGATCAATATGAGCCATCCACTGAAACTGCTTTGTACCGTATTT
>CALCNB010000227.1 GCA_937897785.1 uncultured Cellvibrionales bacterium
ACCCCCGACCGGCTGATTACAAGTCAGCTGCTCTACCAACTGAGCTACGCCAGCACACACTTTATACCATTCAGTAAATGCGCTTAAACAATGACCTAGAGGGGATTGACTTAGCCGCAATTACAGAGCGCGAGAGTTTATGCGAAGTCAGGGATAGGTGCAATGGTTGATCGGCATGATATTCGGTATAAATCGCTTATGGACACAAAAAAGCCATGCCCTCGAACACCAAATGGGGTGAATACTGAGCTTCATTGCTAAATTTGCCCAATCCCTCCAGCAATCTCGGGCCATCCCCCCCCGTCACCAGCAACAGCGGCTTAACCCCTTGCTGCCGCTCAAAATCAATAACTGCAGCAAGAATGAGCTGTTGGGCACCCAATAAAATACCCGCTATTACCGCATCACGGGTATTTAACCCCGGCTGAAGGCCTGCATCAGGGGGAATATTCGCCAAGGCGATATTCCCCGTCCCTTGATTTAAGGCCCGCAACTGCATCGACAAGCCTGGGACGATATAACCCCCTTGGTGGACGCCGCAGTCATCAACAAGATCAATCGTTAGGGCACTGCCAGCATCAACCACACAGACCGCCATCGAGCCTGTGGCTTGCTTAGCACGCTGGGCGCCGGCGATGATCGCCGACCAACGGTCAGCACCCAACGTATTAACCTGTGTGTAGCTGTTAGTCACACCGCAGGCCGCCGCAGAGCTCGTGATCATTTCAGGCTCCACAGACCAAAGGGATTTAACGGCATCAACCAGTATCGCCGTATCAGCCTGAGATCGAACAGAGAGTAGGCGGATTCGGCTTATATCACCCTGACTAGACAAAGTTGCATGAACCGAGTGTAAGGGCCGCTCAGACAGCCGCTCTGCACCAACGTCGATAAGGCGATCACCCAATGAGGCCTGCCATTTAATGCGCGTATTGCCTGCATCAATATCAATAATCATTGTAAGCCTCCGCCACCATTCGTAAACTGACTTCGCCACCATTATAGGATTGCAATCCAGCAGCCGTTTCTAAATAAAGAGAACCGTCATCCGTCACCCCTTTTGATACACCCTGAACCTGCTGGTCACCCATGTGTAAAACAACCGGCTGGTCGAGAAAAGCATCTCGACTCAACCATTCAGTCTTTAATGGAAGAAAACCATGCACTTCAAAATCAGCCAATAGAGGCAAAAGCTCATTGAGCATAGCCGCAGCAACGCAATTTTTATCGGCTAACTGTGAGTCTATCTCATAAAGATCGACCCAAGGCTGATCAATGCTATGCTCAGTCGGCGCCATATCTGCTTCATCCTGCTTGCTACCCTGCCCACCCTGTTGTGACATCGTGACATTCAAACCGATGCCTATGACGACTTGACAGGGGCCAGCCAAATCGCCTGCAATCTCCAGTAAAATACCGCCTAATTTACGACCCTGCCACAGCAAATCGTTGGGCCATTTGAGAGATATACCCTGATAACCCAGTGACTCTAATGCTTTAACGGTTGCAAGACCAATGGCCAAACTTAATCCCGACAATGATGCCGCGCCGCTGGTAAAACCCCAGTTCAACGAACAATAGATATTTTGGCCTAGCGGGCTGATCCAGGGGCGTCCGCGCCGACCGCGCCCTGCTGTTTGTTGCTCAGCAAAAACGACACAGCCATTACATGGACTAGGCTCTGAAATGATACGATCCATAACCTGCGTATTGGTCGACTCAACTGAAAACTCAACACGCAAATCCCCCAACAACGATTGCGCGGCCTGAGTAAGCCCAGAATAAAGGACATCTTTAGTTAACAAATTGATCGGCGAGGCCAGCCGATAACCTTTACCCCGCTCAGACAGTAAGGTGATACCGGAGACCTGCAACTGTTGTAACTGTTTCCAAATAGCGGCTCGACTGACCGCAAAATGACGGCCTAAATCCTCACCCGAATGCCATTCGCCATCACTGAGTAGAATTAATAAAGCTTGCTGAGAAATAGCCAATGTAAGAAGCGCTCCATCCGCCGCGAACTGGGTGCTTATTATCCTCTCGACAGCAAGAATTGGCCAGCCACAATTTAAATTATTAGTCAGCCTTTCAAAATCACAAAAAAAAACCCAACCATAAATGATCGGGTTTTTCAATTTAAAGCCTGACGAT
>CALCNB010000228.1 GCA_937897785.1 uncultured Cellvibrionales bacterium
TGAGCCCTGCACTGGCTGTATTGATTGTCGGAATGCCTATTTTAGATACCTTAATGGTGATGACACTTCGGATAAAAGACGGAAAGTCTCCATTTTATCCTGATAGACGGCATATTCACCATCAATTACTAGATATAGGTTTAAAGCATTACCAAGCGGTCGCCGTGCTCTATTTGTTGAACTTTTTACTGTTATTAACCGCCTATGCTTGTCGATTTGAATCGGATGCGATGGTCATAGCTTGTTATTGTTTATTTTCAGTTTCAACGTTAACGGTGATTGCATCGCTAAGAAGATCCGATATTTTGGGGCATAGACGATCGTTACATTCAGAGCGAGATAGAAGAAATACCTTATTAAGAAAAGTCCCATGGATCTATCATCATGGGCCTACGGCATTGCAGTATGTACTTGGCATTACTTGGCTGGTACTGCTTGCATCAGTAGGGCCGCAAGATTTTTCTTTAGGGATTATTTCTTCAATAGCCGTAGCGCTTATTGTTATTACGTTTCGATACGCCGATGAATATCGATTGTTATCAAGGGCTGTCTTATACTCAGCATCAATATTGTCAACATTTGCTGGTGTTTATCAAGTGATGACACTCTCTGTCAATGTGGGTTTTGAGATATTATGGGTGGATTTATTCTTGTTGATACTCATCATAATGCTTGGCTTATCAATCAGGATGACTCGTAGAGAGTTATTCCATTTAGATACTCAAGATATTTTAGTGTTATTGGTACTCTTAGCGGCAAGTTTTTTAGTGGTCAGTTTTGGCAGTGATAGTTTACTTATTAATGCCGCTATACGGGTTTCTGTGATGCTCTATGCAGCTGAATTTATTATAAACCGCTGCGATAAATTAGTTGTTTCGAAAATTTTTGCTTTATTTGTATTTTTGGTAATCGGTGTTAAAAGTTTTTTTTAATTGTGTCATTATTATAAAGGTGTTACTCCTATGTTAATTAATAGCCTTCGATCATCCGTTCTTTTTTTATTTGTGACTACACTCTTAATCGCTTGCAGTGGTGGCGATGACCGTCAAGCTAAATATCTTGAGCGCGCAAAAAATTATCTTGAGCTAGAGAATTATGATAAGGCACGCATTGAGGCAAAAAATGTTTTGCAGATTAATCCTAAAAATGCTGCTGCTAGACAAGTCTTGGGTGAGATTGATTTCATCGATGGCGATATTAGAAAAGCCTATGGTAATTTTCTATCGGTGCTGGATTTAGAGCCTGAAAATATCGAGGCCAATATTGCGATGGCGCGCATTTATGTTGGCGTGAGAGATTACCCTAAAGGGCTAGAGCATTGCGATACGGTTCTGGCCGTCGAGCCTGAGAATGCTGAAGCTATGAATTTTAAGGCGCTTTTGCTTTCTGCCAGCGGTGAAGAGGAACAAGGTCAAATCTTGGCGGAGCAGGCTTTAGCGATTGATCCAGGTTTAACTGAGGCTCTAGGAGTGGTCGTTCAAAAACTGTTTAATACAGAAGATTTTGACCAGGCCCTTAAGATTTTAGAGCGAGGACAAGCGGCTAACCCCAAAGAAACGCGTATTACCTCAATGAAAATATCGTTGTTTGAATCGATGGATAGGCAGGAGGATGTTGAAGCTGAACTCAAAAAGCTTTCTAACCAGTACCCTGACGAGCAGCGCTATGCGACAACATTGGCGCGTTATTATATTCGTGAGGGCGAAATCGATGCTGCTGAGACCGCATTACGAACATTTTCTTCATCTAATGATGAGGAAGTTTCGGCAAAGC
>CALCNB010000229.1 GCA_937897785.1 uncultured Cellvibrionales bacterium
AGCTTTACGAAGAAAGCCTGAGACAAAAGATTATGCAGCAGTTAGCTTATAAGTATCATGATAAAGCGGCTCGATTTGGCAGTGCAGCTAGACGGTTTGAAAAACAAATTATGCTGCAGATTCTCGATGGACTTTGGAAAGAGCATCTTGCCACCATGGATCATTTGCGACAGGGTATTGGCCTTCGTGGTTACGCTGGTCGAAACCCAAAGCAAGAGTACAAACGAGAGGCTTTTGAGCTATTTCAATCAATGTTACAAAACATGAAGTTTGAATTGATTCGCTTTCTTTCCTTGGTGCAGGTTCAAGCAGAAGATGATCCAGATATCATTGAAAAGCAGCGACGTGAAGCGCAAGCCAAAGAATCAATCACCGCCAAGCATGAGCAGGCACAGAGTTTGGCTAACGATGAGGCCGGTTCGGTTGAAGGACAAGTCACACAGCCAGTTCAGCGTCAGGGGCCTAAAGTGGGTCGCAATGAAAAGTGTCCCTGTGGTTCGGGTAAAAAGTATAAACAATGCTGCGGTAAAATCAGCTAAATATAGACCTATTAGTAACCAGATACAAAACTCTGTGGTCCATCAGTCAACGGGGTAATCCTCATGGTTTCAGCAAACCCTAAGCTACACATCCTTCCCGTCGCAGGAGTTCGTTGGGGCGTTGTTTATGCAGGTATTAAATCTTCTGCTGAGTATCCTAGCAATGACCTGGCGTTAATGGAGCTGGCAAGTAGCAGTCAATGTGCTGCTGTATTCACTCAAAATGCTTTTTGTGCGGCGCCCATTACGGTGGCGAAAAATAAGCTAGCAAGCATCGTCGAGCAGAAAAATTCCAGTGCTATTTATTTGTTAATCAATTCGGGAAATGCAAATGCAGGCACAGGGGATGAAGGTTATCGTGCTGCGGAGCTCAGCTGTCAATTGGTCGCTGAAAGTATCAACTGTGATGCTCAGCAAGTACTGCCATTTTCAACGGGAGTGATAGGACAATCTTTGCCGGTAGAAAAAATTCAAGCGGTAAGTGATGCATTAAATGCTTCTTTGTCGACTGACAGTTGGTCCTTAGCGGCAGAGGCAATCATGACAACGGATACCGTTGCCAAGGGCTTTAGCCGAACGATGGATATTGATGGTAAAAGTGTTACTGTTTCAGGTATCTGTAAAGGCGCTGGTATGATTCGTCCTAACATGGCCACAATGTTAGCGTATGTGGCTACTGATGCAGAGTTAGATTCGAAGAATTTAGAGGAGTTGCTCGATCATGTTGTCCAGTGTTCGTTTAACCGGATTACGGTCGATGGCGATACATCAACTAATGATGCCTGCGTTTTAGCTGCCACCGGTCAATCGGGTATTAAACTTGATAACAAGCATGATGCATGGGATGAATTTAAATCAATGCTTAGGCTATTGTTTGTTGATCTTGCCACCGCGATTATTCGTGATGCTGAAGGCGCTTCAAAGTTTATTACGATTGACGTTAAAGGGGGGCGTAGTTCTGCGGAATGTCTGCAGGTGGCTTATGCTGTGGCAGAGTCGCCTTTGGTTAAAACAGCCTTTTTTGCTAGTGATGCAAATTGGGGCCGTATTTTAGCCGCTGTTGGGCGCGCAGGGGTAGAGCACCTTGATGTCGACGTGATCGAAATTTATCTTGATCATCTGCTTATCTGTCAGCAAGGCGGTCAAGCCTCAACTTATGATGAGCAACAGGCCATGAAAATAATGGGTCAGCAGGACATTTCAGTGACCATTGATTTGCAGCGAGGCTCTGTGGATGAGCGGGTCTGGACCAGCGATTTATCCTTAGATTATGTGCATATTAATGCTGATTATCGAAGTTAGGGAATTTGCTTCATGATTCATGTTGCTGTTGGTTTGGTTCTTGATAACGACCGTGTTTTTGTCGCTCAAAGGGATCAAAATGCTCACCAAGGTGGCTTGTGGGAGTTTCCAGGTGGTAAGGTTGATGCTGGTGAGACAGTTGAAGCCGCCTTGTCTCGTGAGTTAAATGAAGAGTTAGGTATCTTTGTTGACTATGCGGAACCTGTTATGCAAATTAAGCATGATTATACCGATAAAATTGTTCTGTTAGATGTCTGGCAGATTGCTCGTTATCGGGGTGAACCTAGTGGCTGTGAGGGTCAACCGGTCAAATGGCTAGCAATAAATGAATTGCTAGCAGAACAATTTCCAGCAGCCAATCAAGCGATTGTTGATTGGCTGGTTAGGCAATTCAGCTAATTAATTGATACCCTATGCAGTTATATCGCTGCATCTTAGTCGGTGCTATGCACCATCTTCACTGAATATATCTTCGTAACTGGGATTACCAGCGATGGTCTTTTCTTCGTTAGCCCAGCCTATAAAATCATTGTTTTTACAGCGCACTGAGCAAAAAGGCCGTTCGGGATAATCATTTGTCCATTTAATGCCAATGTTGCAGTTTGGGCAGTTGGATTCTAATATTTCGTTTTTCATTATCATGGTTCTTTTGCTAAGAGTTGGTATTGTTGGTGCATGGTTTCAACTTGCTGGTATAGCTGGTCCAAGTCGCCATTATTGTCGATAATATCATCGGCTAATAAGCGCTTTTCTTTACCGTCCATCTGGGCGGCCATAATCGCGAGTACTTGCTGCTCGGTATTATTGTCTCTAGACATGGTTCGCTCGAGCTGTGTTTCGGCGGTTACATCAATGAGACATATTCGCTGGGTCAATTGTCGTTGACTGGTTTCAAGTAATAGGGGTGATTCGAGGATACGATAATTGGCTTCGCCTGTTTGTTGAGGCTGGCTTAATTGTTCATAAATCCTAATACCGATAAGCGGATGTGTTAGGTTTTCTAGCCAGCTTTTAGCCTCAGCGTCAGCGAAAATTAAGTGCCTTAATTGATTTCGATCTAAATGGCCACTAGCTAATAATATTTCTGGCCCAAATTTCTGCTTGATTGCCGCTAAAGCTTCAGAGCCTGGTTCAACGACTTCTCTAGCGACTGTATCGGCATTAATCACGCTGACATTCAGCGAGGCGAATTTTTTAGCTGCCGCTGTCTTGCCGCTCCCAATACCGCCTGTTAAGCCTATGATTAGCATAGATATGATTGCCCTGTCGTTAGCATCGAAAAAGCAATTTTATGGCTTTGACTAAGTAACAGCAATGCCTGCAGAGAATAAAGCCATGGTTTATTCTATTTGCTCATCTTTGATGGCTGATTATTGCTCTCAAGGGCTATTCTATTAGGCAATAATGACAGTCCGAGCTTTGAAGGCTTGGCCTCCTTATCTCCTCGGTTTAGACTAAGTTATCTTGTATTTATCGGTTTGTGTAAGTTGCCGACTCAAGATCGTTAATTCAAGGCAATCATTTGAGTGGAGTATGCTCGATGGACTTTATTGGTAGTCATATCTTGTCGATTGATCAGTTTGAACGCGCTGATATTGACCACATTTTTTCAGTCGCTAGGATGATGGAGCCCTATGCGCATCGCCATCAGGTGACAAAGGTGTTGGACGGTGCAATATTAGGCAATATGTTCTTTGAGCCCAGCACGCGTACTCGGGTCAGTTTTGGCTGTGCGTTTAATCTGCTTGGCGGTGAAGTCAGAGAAACCACCGGTTTTGAGAACTCGGCTCTCGCTAAAGGTGAATCGCTTTATGACACCGCCCGAGTACTCAGTGGCTATAGTGATGTGATTGCCATGCGACACCCTGCGAGTGGGTCAGTTGCCGAGTTTGCGAGCGCTAGTCGCGTACCGGTCATTAATGGTGGTGACGGAGCGAATGAGCACCCGACGCAAGCGCTATTGGATCTGTACACCATCGAGAAAGAATTAAAGTCCAGTGGCCGCAGTCTCGATGGCCTTAGAATCGGTATGATTGGCGACTTGAAACACGGTCGTACCGTCCACTCGCTGGCAAAATTGCTCTGCTGTTATAAAAATATTAATTTACAGCTGGTTTCGCCCGATGCCTTGCAAATGCCTGGCGAGCTTGTTGAATTACTTCGTTCGACAGGTCATCAGGTCACTATTTCAGATAATTTAGCTTCTAGTATTGCGCATGTTGATATTGTTTATTCCACTCGTATTCAAGAAGAGCGATTTTTATCTCAACAAGAAGCCGATCTTTACCGAGGCAAGTTTCGTTTAAATCAATCGGTATATACCAAACATTGTGAGCCTAACACTGTCATTATGCATCCCTTACCACGTGATTCCCGTGCTGAGGCAAATGAGTTAGACAGTGACTTGAATGAAAATCCTAATTTGGCAATTTTTCGACAGACCGATAACGGTGTTGTCTTAAGGATGGCTTTATTTGCCCTAGTGCTCGATGTTGTAAACTTAGTTGATAAGTCAGCAAAGCCTGTTAATTGGTATACCGGCAGTCGTTTCCAGTAAAGTATCGTCATAATAATGCAGATTAATGTCATTTGATGGCCAGTTTATGCGTGATTCCCAGACAGACAAGCAGCCCGAGACTTCAAAAAATTTATTGAGTTCTAGCTTTGTTGTTAGTTTGATGACCTTTATTTCTAGAGTCTTGGGGTTGGCGCGGGATGTTGTAATTGCGATCACTGTTGGTGCCAGCGGTTTTGCAGATGCCTTTTTTGTTGCTTTTAAAATTCCACAATTCTTACGTCGTTTATTTGCGGAAGGTGCGTTTGCACAAGCTTTTGTGCCGGTCCTATCTGAATATCGCCAGCAATACGAATCTAACGGCAATGTTGCTGCTGTTAAAAGTTTAATTAATGCGGTATGTGGTGTATTGGGTGGTTCTTTGTTTATGTTAGTCGGCCTTGTGGTGCTGGCCTCGCCGTTAGTCACCATGTTATTTGCGCCTGGCTTTATTAGCCAGCCAGAAAAGTTTGCCATGACCGAGCAAATGTTACGGATAACTTTTCCTTATTTGTTGCTTATTTCTATGACCGGTTTTGCTGGCGCAATTCTGAATAGTTATGATCGCTTTGTGGTACCTGCATTTACACCAGTATTGCTTAATTTGTCACTGATTGGCTTCGCTTTATTTGCTACGCCGTTCTTTTCAGTTCCTGTTTACGCCTTGGCGTGGGCGGTATTATTTGCCGGCTGTATACAGCTATTATTTCAATTACCTTTCTTGCGTCAATTGGATCGCCTTCCTTCGCCGCGATGGGATACTCAGCATGAGGGAGTGAAGAAAATTGCGCTGTTGATGGTGCCGGCTATATTCGGCGTTTCTGTTAGTCAGATTAATTTATTGCTCGATACCGTGTTGGCCTCTTTTTTACCGACCGGCAGTGTCTCTTGGCTCTATTATTCTGACCGTCTAGTAGAGCTGCCGTTGGGCGTTTTTGGAATTGCTATTGCCACGGTTATTTTACCCAGTCTGTCTCGACTGCAACTGCAAAATATACCTATACCCTCTGATGCTAACGGGAGTGAGCAGGGACATTTCTTGGTCTCGGCCGCTCAGTTTCGAGATACCTTAGAATGGGCACTGCGTGCTATTACAATAGTAGCCATTCCAGCAACTGCAGCGTTATGGCTGTTGGCAACACCTATTTTATTTACCCTTTTTCAATATCAGGCTATGACGCCAGTGGATGTGGGCATGGCGGCTGTGAGCCTTCAGGCTTACAGCTTGGGCCTAATGGCTTTTATGGCAATTAAAGTATTAGCGACCG
>CALCNB010000230.1 GCA_937897785.1 uncultured Cellvibrionales bacterium
AATTTCAGAACAGTCCTCTTTTGTGAAAGTGCTGGGCTCTTACCCTGCGGCCGTTATTTAGTCGTGCCGCGAGTGTATTTCTTCACTACTGATACAGTTTAAATCATCATGAAACCGTCATTTATTGAATTAGCTCGTCCACAAGTACAATCGATGCAGCCTTATCAGGCAGGCAAGCCTGTTGAACAAGCACAGCGCGAGTTGGGTATTGAAAAATTTGTCAAGCTGGCCAGTAATGAGAACCCTCGCGGTCCTTCTGCTGCAGTAATAGCAGCAATCAATCAGGCAGGGCAAGAAGTTAACCGTTACCCCGATGCCAATGGCTATTATCTAAAGCAAATATTGGCTGAAATGCATCAAGTTGAAGCGCACTGCATTACCTTGGGTTGTGGCTCAAACGATATTCTTGAGCTCATTGCAAGTGCTTATCTCGATCAGCATTGCTCGGCTGTTGTTTCGCAGTATGCTTTTTTGGTCTATGGCTTAGCTATCGCCCGCAGTGGTGCTGCTACTATTGAAGTGCCGGCCCTGGATTACGGTCACGATCTAGCTGCTATGAATGCAGCCGCATTAGAAAATACTCGGGTTATTTATCTAGCCAATCCAAACAACCCAACCGGTACTTATGCGACATATGAAGAATTGCTGGCCTTACTGGAAGGGTTGCCATCATCGGTGCTAGTGGTCTTAGATGAGGCTTACTGTGAGTATATTGATAATCCGAATTACCCTGATGGTATTGCTTTACAAAAAAAATATCCCAACCTTATTGTGACCCGAACCTTCTCTAAAGCTTACGGCCTCGGTGGTTTGCGAGTGGGCTATTCGATTTCTGATCCGGCCATCGCCGATGCGATGAATCGCGTGCGTCAGCCGTTTAATGTTAGCTCTGTTTCCTTAGCAGCGGCACAAGCTGCATTGGCAGATTCCGCCTATCTTGACTCCTCCGTGGCATACAATAATCAAGGTATGCGGCAGTTAAGCGAGGGCTTCCAAAGTCTGGGGGTAGGCTATATCGATTCAGCGGCAAATTTTGTGACCTTTAAAGCCCCTTATGATGCAGCCGTTTTAAATCAAGATTTACTTGCTAAAGGGGTGATTGTTCGGCCTTTAGCTAATTATCAAATGGCAGATTACTTGCGTGTCAGTATCGGATTAGAAGATGAAAACAGGTTCTTTTTACAGGCATTGGCAGAGTTGTTAGACGCAAAATAAGAGGTCTACAAAAACGATGATTATCTTTGAGCGGTTAGTGATTTTAGGCGTGGGTTTGATGGGCGGCTCGTTAGCGCTGGCGGCTAAACAAGCCGGTGTTGTAGGTACCGTAGTCGGCTGGAGTCGAACCGATGCCACTTTACAATCAGCTTTGGCTAATGGTGTTATCGATGAGGCGCAAAGTGATTTATCAGCGGCCTTAGCGGACGCTGATTGTGTGGTGGTGGCAACGCCAACTATTTTAGCTGAGTCAGTGATGCAACAGGTGTTAGAACAAGTGCCCGTTACAACAGCGGTGACGGATGTTGCCAGTGTAAAAGGGAATATTGCTGCTAGTTTAACCGCGCATTTTGGTTCTATACCTCCGAATGCTATTTTAGGTCACCCCATTGCCGGATCAGAGCGCAGTGGTGTAGCGGCGGCCAACGTTGACCTGTATAAGAATCATCGCGTGATTCTTATTAAGCAAGCGGATACTGTTCAGCCTACAGATGCCGGCTTACTGGCGAAAGTCAGTCAGCTTTGGCAGGCAGTCGGTGCGGAGGTGTCGGCCATGTCGGTAGAAGATCATGACCGTATTTTAGCGCTGACCAGCCATTTGCCACACTTTTTAGCCTATGCCATTGTGGCGCAGTTAACAGCCGCAGACGATGCCTTAGACGTCTTCAATTTCGCCGCTGGTGGATTGCGCGATTTTACCCGCATCGCCAGTTCTGAACCTAGAATGTGGCGGGAAATTTTATTGGCTAACAAGACAGAATTGACGCATGCTCTCGATGGTTTTGAACAGCAAGTGCTGCATTTGCGTGCCTTAATAGCGGCCGATGATGGTCAAGGTTTAGAAGATATCTTTACTGATGTTAAGCACTCACGCGATAAATTTGTTGCTGCTTTAGCGGCAAGGAGTGATCAGTCTAAGCGTTAAGTGATAGTCGGTATTATGCGTGTAAATTATTAAATTATTTAGGAAACATTAGTGTGAAGTTTATTACAGGGTCAAATTCGCCAGAGCAAAATTCATTAGTCGGCGATATCCGCGTGTCAGGCGATAAATCTATCTCCCATCGTTCCATTATGTTTGGCTCACTCGCTGATGGAAAAACAGAGATCAAAGGGTTTTTAGAGGGCGAAGATGCCTTGGCAACCTTAGCGGCATTTAGAGCGATGGGTGTCAATATTGAAGGACCTGAAAACGGTCATGTTATTGTTCATGGCGTAGGAATGAATGGGTTAAAAGCTCCCAAAGAAGCGCTTTATTTGGGTAATTCCGGCACCTCTATGCGATTGCTTGCGGGTTTATTGGCAGGTCAGAATTTTTCTGTCACCTTGACAGGCGACAGTTCCTTGTCCTCGCGGCCGATGGGTCGTGTGGCAGACCCTCTGCGCTTAATGGGTGCTGATATTGAAACGGCTGAGCAAGGTCGTCCACCGATAACGCTGAATGGCGGCGCGTCATTAAAAGGCATTGATTACGACTTGCCGATGGCCAGTGCGCAGGTGAAGTCATGCGTCTTATTGGCTGGCATGTATGCAGAGGGGGAAACCTCAACGACTGAACCGGCCCCTACACGCGATCATACTGAGCGTATGCTGGCGGGCATGGGTTATAGCTTAAGTCGTGATGGTGCCTGTACCCGTCTGACAGGCGGTGGCCAATTAAAAGCAGCTACCATCGATATTCCGGCTGACATTTCCTCAGCGGCATTTTTTATGGTGGCAGCATCGATCGTGCCTGACTCTGACCTTATCCTAAGGCACGTGGGTTTAAACCCTACCCGAACCGGTGTGATTCAGATTCTTGAATTAATGGGTGCCAATATCAGTCTTAGCAATGAACATCTTGTTGGTGGTGAACCGGTGGCTGATATTCGAATTCAATACGCGCCATTAGTGGGTATCGATATTCCCGAACGGCTGGTACCTTTAGCGATTGATGAGTTTCCGGTTTTATTTATTGCAGCGGCTTGTGCGACAGGTACAACGGTTTTAACCGGTGCTGAAGAGCTACGTGTCAAAGAGAGCGATCGAATTCAGGCGATGGTTGATGGTCTAGTGGCGCTTGGGATTGAGGCTAAGGGCACTACCGATGGTGCAATAATAAAAGGGGGGTGTTTGGGCGCAGGGCATGAGCAAGTTGACGTTCAAAGTCATGATGATCACCGCATCGCCATGGCATTTGCTGTGGCTAGTTTACGCTCGTCATCGAAGATCGTCATTCATGAGTGCGATAATGTCGCCACTTCATTTCCTAATTTTGCCAGTTTAGCACGCTCGGTGGGTTTTCAATTAATAGTAGAAGCTTGAGCGAGTGATTGAGACGCCTATGACGAAATCAGTGCCTATTATCACGGTCGATGGTCCCGGCGGAGCGGGCAAGGGTGCCGTTTGTCAGCAGATTGCTGAAACCTTGTCGTGGCATTTGCTGGACAGTGGCGCCCTGTACCGAATTTTGGGTTTTGCCTGTCGTCAACTGGCTATATCGTTGAGCGATGAGGGCCGGGTAGTTGCGGTGGCTCGCGAGCTTGATGCAAGGTTTATCACCAATGAGGCGGGTGTCTCTGTTTTTCTCGGCGATGAGGATGTCAGTTTATCGATTCGCACTGAGGAGGGCGGTCGTGATGCTTCGCAGGTGGCGGTTTTGCCTGCCGTCCGAGAGGCGCTGCTGTGTCGACAGCAGGAGCTTGCCGTCTTCCCCGGGCTAGTGGCGGATGGGCGTGATATGGGGACCGTGGTTTTTCCCTCCGCGCCATTGAAAATTTTCCTGACTGCGAGTGCAGAGGTGCGGGCTCAACGACGATTTCACCAGTTGCAGGGCCAGGGACAGGGTGGTAGTCTCCCGCGCCTTCTGGCTGACATCGAAGAACGAGACAGGCGCGATGAGTCGCGTTCAGTTTCTCCGTTGGTGCCAGCTGAGGATGCGGCCGTGATAGACAGTTCAGAGCTGTCACCGGATGTCGTCCTTGATGCCGCGCTTAAACTGGCGGCAGACAGAGGATTAATGAGCGAGACTTCGGGATAACGGTTAGACCCCGCCGAGGCCTTAGGAATATGAACCCGACCGGGTCTTGAGGTCGGAGGGAGTGGCAACACTCCGTATCTTGGGAATCCCATCATGAGCGAATCTTTCGCCGAATTATTTGAAGAAAGCCTCCAAACCG
>CALCNB010000231.1 GCA_937897785.1 uncultured Cellvibrionales bacterium
CGTTTTAATTCTATTAAGTATTTTCATTAGTACTCTTTTATGGTCCGACTTAAGTAATCGTTATGTCATGGCTATTTTATTTATTACCCTTTCTTTTGGTTTGATTGGTTGGGTTGATGATTATCGTAAGGTCATTGAAAAAAATTCGACAGGTCTAGCGGCAAGGTGGAAAATATTTTGGCAGCTAACCTTTGCGTTACTCGTCATGACTGCCTTGTATATGTCGACCACAAGTCAAGCCGAAACACAATTAATAGCGCCTTTTTTTAAAAACTTCGTGCTTGATTTAGGTGGCTTTTATATTATTTTTGGTTGCCTAGTGATTATTGGTTCGTCTAATGCGGTTAATTTGACTGATGGTTTAGATGGTTTGGCGATATTGCCTACGGTGCTAGTAGGTGCTGCGCTTGGAGCTATTGCTTACTTGGCGGGCCATATTGAATTCGCTGCATATCTGCATATGCCTTATATCGCTGGTGCTGGTGAGTTGGTGATATTTTGTGGAGCTCTTGGCGGTGCTGGCTTAGGCTTCCTGTGGTTTAACACTTATCCAGCCCAAATATTTATGGGTGATGTAGGAGCTTTAGCCTTAGGCGCTGCATTGGGTTTAATTGCGATTATTACTCGTCATGAAATCGTCTTTTTTATTATGGCGGGCATTTTTGTTGCAGAAACGCTATCTGTTATTGTCCAGGTTTCATCGTATAAATTGACTGGTAAGCGTGTTTTTATGATGGCACCTTTACATCATCATTACGAGTTGAAAGGCTGGCCAGAACCAAGAATTATTGTACGATTTTGGATAATTACTGTGATGTTGGTTTTGTTCGGTTTAGCGACGTTGAAATTACGGTAAGACTTTTTGATGCATTGACTGTAAGTAGTCTATGCAAGTTAGGATAAGCGATGAATTTAGAGCGGCAAGAAAAAAAACGCGTAGTGATTGGAGTCGGTCAGACTGGCCAATCTTGCATGCGTTTTTTTTCTCGTTACGATCTATCTTTTAGCGTGTTTGATACGCGAGAAAATCCAGAAGGTAATGGCCATCTATTACAAGAGTATTCGAATGTTGAGTTTCGATTTGGTGCTGCCAAGGTTGCAATGCTTGATGAAGCTGATCAGTTAGTGTTAAGCCCTGGTGTCGATTTATCTGACCCAATATTCAGAGATATAGATCTATCTAGCAAAGAGTTAACTAATGATATTGCTATTTTTTCTGATGTTGCAACGGCGCCTAAGGTATTAATCACCGGCTCCAATGCAAAGAGTACCGTGACGACATTAGTTGGGAAAATGGCTGAGAGTGCTGGTCTGAGAGTGGCTGTTGGCGGTAATTTAGGTAAGCCCGCTTTAGATTTATTAGATGATGAAAGTGAAGCGTATATATTAGAGCTATCAAGCTTCCAGCTAGAGTACTGCTCTAATTTAGGTGCAAAAGTCGCCGCTATTCTAAATATTTCAAACGATCATTTAGATCGTCATCTCAGTATGGATAATTATCAGCGCATAAAGCAGAGGATTTACCAGGGCGCAGAATCTATCATTTTTAATCGTCATGATCCCTTAACTAGGCCCTTGGATTCAACGTCGTCAACTAGCATTAAAAGTTTTGGTATTGATCAACCTAAAGCAGGTCATTACGGTGTAGTAGAGGTTGAGGGAAAGCAATTTATCAGTCGAGGTCTAGATTTGCTGTTGGCAGTTGAAGAAATACCACTGCAAGGCGAACATAATTTGATGAATTTTGTGGCAGCGATAGCGATTGGTGATATGGCGAAGATCCCTGTGGATGCCATGGTGTCAGCTATTAAAGGGTTTGACGGATTGCCTCATCGTTGCGAAAGAGTGGCCGTCATTGCGGGCGTCACCTATTACAACGATTCCAAAGCGACTAATGAGGGAGCAACGTTATCAGCTGTTCGTAGCATGTCAAAAATAACGGATGGTGAGGTAGTCGTTATATTAGGTGGGCGAGCGAAGCAGAATGATTTTTCTTCATTATTTACCCAGCTCCAAGGTATTCGTTATAAGTTGATTGTTATCGGCGAGTCAGCTGAGCTGATTAAGCGTTTTGTGCCCGCAGATATTTTTATCATCAGTGCCGAGACTTTACCCTTAGCGGTTGAGCAGGCTCAAATGATCAGTTCCGCCGGAGATATAGTCCTGTTATCACCCGCTTGCGCTAGCTTTGATATGTTTGAAAGCTTTGAGCAGCGAGGTGAAGTATTTAAGCAGTCAGTTTTGAGTTTAACGAGTGACATTAGTGATGAGGTGAATCATTGATGCTTACTTTAGGTGATAAGAAGTTGAATAGTCAGCCAGATTTCATTTTGTTACTAAGCACTTTTACTTTGCTTGCAATAGGCTTGGTGATGATTAGTTCTGCTTCAATGGATTACGCTAGTCAGCGCTATGGCGATCCTTTTTATCATACTCGTAGACATGCTATATATTTGATCATTGCATTAATAGCAGGATTTATTGCCTCAAAAGTTTCTGTTGAGTTATGGCAGCGAAGTGATAAGTACTTATTGCTTCTAAGCTTCATTATTTTGACATTGATTATTATCCCAGGAGTGGGGGTAACCGCTAATAATGCGACTCGCTGGTTGGCGATTGGGCCTTTAACACTGCAAGGTTCTGAAGTGGCGAAGCTTGGTGTAATTGTTTATTTGGGTAGTTATCTCGTTAGACAAAATGATTTGGTTAGAAGTAAATGGAGTGGTTTCCTAAATCCGATGGCCATTATGATGACGATGGTCGTTTTATTAATAAAAGAGCCAGATTTTGGAGCGGTGGTTGTTTTAATGAGCGCGGCTTTAGGTATGTTGTTTCTAGGTGGGGTGCGATTATGGCAGTTCATTATTACCTTGGTTGGCGTCGGTGGTCTATGCGTGGTACTGGTTATGTCATCACAGTACAGAATGCAGAGACTGTATTCTTATTTAGATCCATGGTCTGATCAGTTTGGCGATGGGTATCAGTTAACACAAGCTTTAATCGCTTTTGGTAGAGGTGAATGGTTTGGACTGGGTTTAGGCGACAGTATACAAAAATTATTTTATTTGCCCGAGGCTCACACGGATTTTATTTTTGCGATCCTGGCTGAGGAGTTGGGATTTATTGGTTGTTTGTTGGTGTTGGGCATTTATGTTGTGTTAATTGGGCGAATTTTATTTATTGCTAGAAAAGCCGAGTCGATGAGTCAATCGTTTAGTGCTTATGTCGCTTACGGTGTTTCGATTGTTTTTTCTGCGCAGCTTTTTATTAATGTGGGTGTCAATATTGGGTTGCTACCGACTAAGGGATTAACCTTGCCGTTTCTCAGCTATGGTGGGAGCAGTTTGTTGGTGAGTTGTGTATTAATCGGTTTAGTCTTACGCATTCATCAAGAATTAACAGCAGAGCAGGGTAGTTTGAGAGTTAAAAAGTATGGCACTAAAAGTTATCGTAGTTTGGTAGGAAACAATTACTCTGAGGTAAAAGGATTTTCAAGATTAAATCCTGCGCAAAGAAAAGGAGTGGCTATCAATGTTTAGTAGGCGCTCAAGCACTAATAAAAATAAAACCATTGTCATCGCTGCTGGCGGTACTGGCGGTCACGTTTTTCCAGCATTAGCGATTGCACAGCAGCTGATTAAAAACGGTTTTAAGGTGATATGGCTGGGCACTGCAGAGGGAATTGAGTCTTCTGTTGCGCCGGATAACGACATCCCGTTACATACCTTACAGGTTGTTGGTATTCGCGGTAAATCTTTCTTTCAGAAGGCGACAGCGCCTTTATTAATGGCTCGAGGAATTTATCACGCTTTGTTATTACTTCGAAAGCATAGGCCTTGTTGTGTGCTAGGGATGGGTGGGTTTGCATCAGGAGCAGGGGGTACGGCTGCATTTTTAATGTCCATCCCCTTAGTTATACAAGAGCAAAATGCCATCGCGGGTACGACTAACCGGATATTGGCACGCTTTGCGATTAAGATATTCACTGGTTTCCCAAATGTTTTTGCTGGTCATAAAGCGGCAAGTTACTCAGGTAATCCTTTGCGGACGTCTTTTTATCAGCAGCTGCTTAGCAATGAGAGTGCTAGCAAGGATGAGAGATCAGAATCAACGCCGATTAATATTCTAGTCTTAGGCGGGAGTCTAGGCGCGCAGAGCTTGAATCAGGTGGTGCCATCTGCATTGGCAACATTGGGCGTAAAAACTGATTTTTCTGTTAGGCATCAGGCTGGGAAAAAAGATGTCGCTATGGTTGTCGAGACCTATCAGTCAAGTCATATTGACGCGAGAGTAGATGCATTTATTGATGATATATATCAGGCATATAATAAAGCAGATCTAGTTATTGCAAGAGCAGGCGCATTAACCGTCAGTGAAATTGCTGCCGTAGGCGTGGCCTGTGTGCTCATACCTTATCCCTACGCCACTGATGACCATCAACGCGCGAATGCAGAATGGCTAGTTAAAACAGGTGGTGCAATTTGTATCGATGATGCTGAATTTACTGTTGCTAAGGCTAGCGCTGTGATTGGTGAATTACTAACTAATCGAGGTGAGTTAATGGCTAGAGGTAATAAGGTAAGTAGCATGGCGATGCCTAACGCGACCGATATTATTGCGGATGCTTGTTTGGGGTATGCCTATGCCTAATTCACCAGTATTTATTCCAGAAATGCGAAGAATCAAAGTGATTCATTTTATCGGTATTGGCGGTGCGGGCATGTGTGGCATTGCCGAGGTCTTGCTTAATCAGGGTTATCAAGTCAGCGGTTCAGATATCCAACAAACGCAAAATACAAAGCGATTATCGGAGCTAGGTGCCACCGTTTTCATTGGTCACTCAAATGACAATATTAAGAATGCCAATGTGGTAGTTATTTCTACGGCAATAAACAGAGATAACAGTGAATTACTTGCTGCTCAGCGAGCGCAATTACCCATTGTGCCAAGAGCTGAGATGCTTGCTGAGTTAATGCGCTATCGTCATGGTATTGCAGTAGCCGGTACCCACGGGAAAACCACGACAACAAGTTTACTGGCATCGATATTTGCTCGGGCAAATTTGGCGCCAACATTTATAATTGGCGGTTTGTTAAATAGCGCAAATGCCAATGCGCAGTTGGGCAATGGTCGTTACTTAATTGCCGAGGCAGATGAAAGCGATGCTTCATTCTTACATCTTCAGCCAATGGTTGCCGTGATTACCAATATTGATGCCGACCATATGGAAACTTACGCTGGTGATTTTTCTAAATTGAAATCCACATTTGTTGATTTTATTCATAATCTTCCTTTTTATGGTTTAGCAGTTGTATGCATCGACGACAAGCATATATCAAGCTTAATGGCTGATTTCCATCGACCTGTGATTACTTATGGGTTTGATCAATCGGCTGATTACCGTTTAAGCGAGTACAAGAGTCAAGGATTAAAAACTCAATTTTTACTGAGTCATGATGAAGTTAAAGGTCCAGTGCAGATTTGTCTTAATACCGCAGGTATGCATAACGCATTAAACGCAGCCGCTGCTTTCGTTGTAGCCAAAGACGAGGGGGTTGAGACGGCCATTATTTTAAATGCTCTAGAGAATTTCAACGGTGTCGCCAGGCGGTTTCAAGTAACTAGTAATCTAACATTGAATGGCCAAGCGATTACTTTAGTCGATGATTATGGCCATCATCCAACAGAAGTAGAGGCTACGATTAAAGCTGCGCGTGAGAGTTGGCCGGATCAGCGATTGATTATGGTTTATCAGCCGCATCGCTATTCAAGAACGCATGATCTATATGAAGATTTTGTTCGAGTTCTATCTAAAGTTGATAGTCTATTTTTATTGGATGTTTATTCGGCTGGTGAGGATGCTATTGCGGGCGCTGATAGTAAAAGCTTAGCTATGAGTATTCGCCAAAGAGGTGAGCTTGACCCCGTGCACATTGCACAAAACGACGACTTATATTCATTGCTAAAAAGTACGATAGAGTCAGGCGATATTCTAATCACTCAGGGTGCGGGTGATATCAGTAAAGTGTCTGTCGATATTGTCAGACGCAGTGCTAGTAACGATAAGGTTTAGAGAATCATTTAGATGATAAAAAATGAATTAATCATTGACGATAAAAAGCTAGACGGGCTGAAGAGATTAGGGCCTATTGCGGTTTTAATGGGGGGGCATGCCTCAGAGCGTGAGATCTCATTAGAAAGTGGTCAAGCGGTCTATGATAGTTTGCTGGCAATGGGTTTTAATGTTGTGAAGATTGATACCGCGAGTCATGCGATTGCAAGTTTACAAGCTATTAAACCGGTGTTTGCTTTTATTGCATTGCATGGTCGGGGTGGCGAGGATGGCACTATACAAGCGGTGCTTGAAAGTTTATCGATACCGTACACAGGTTCAGCTGTGCTGGGATCAGCATTAGCAATGGATAAGGTCCGCACAAAAAATGTATGGCAAGGTCTTTCATTGCCAACGCCCAAGTATCTTAGATTAACCGAACACAGTGATTTACTTGAGGTGCTGGAATACTTGGGTGGAGCAGCATTTGTTAAGCCGGCTGAAGAGGGCTCAAGTATTGGTATGTCACTGGCCTCATCGATTGAAGAGTTACAGCAGGCCTACCTTAGTGCTGCAAGTTTTGGGGTTAATGTTCTCGCCGAAAAATTAGTCGTTGGGCCAGAATATACCGTGGCAATTTTAGAAGGTCATATTCTGCCATCTATTCAGATAAAAACTGAGCGTGAATTTTATAATTTGTTTTTTT
>CALCNB010000232.1 GCA_937897785.1 uncultured Cellvibrionales bacterium
CCCGTGTCATCGAAATCATTGAGGTATTTTGTAATTGGATCACTTAGGTCTTCAATGAGGCCATCATGATAGGCAATCCCAATTAATGCTGAAAGAAATGACTTGGCAACAGACCAAGAAATGTGAGGCTGATCTTTCGAATTCCCCTGCCAATAATTTTCATAGAGCAAATCACCCTTATGCAAAACAATCAAGCCATCAGTTTTAAAGTAATCTAATGCTTCAACCATATCGTTCTCTTTCCCACCCATTGAATAGGCTGCAGGAAGTTCAAAGTCCCTAGTTTGAAAAATATGAGGTTTACCAAAAGATTTAATAGGAGTGGTAGGAAAAATTTTATTCATATTGATAAAATTTTTGACAATCTTATCTTCGTCAAATAAATGCACAACGTTATAAACCCTCATTGCTTTGGGAATATAAATAATGGCGGCAAAAAAAATATTGAACGCCTCTTGAGTTATTTTCGTTACCGGGTTTTAGATAGCAATGAACAGCAAGCCATCCTACCTCCCGTTATTTACCCCCAACAAGGGATCTATCACCCTGATTACAGTGGCTTAATTTTTAAAACGCGACAAGCTTATAGCGACTGGCTAAGTAAAAGGGGGCGGCCCCTGAGTAGCGATAAACCCACTGTGGGTATTCTTATGCAACGAGCTTCAATTGAAGTGATGGAAACATCTGTTATTGATGCCACTATTGATCGCATTGAAGCTAATGGTGCACAAGCGATCCCGTTCTTCTTTGAACTCAGCCCTTTTGCAGCGAAATATGGCCAGTTAATTCAGGACCAAGATCAAACCATTGTCGATATCATCATTAACTTTCGTATGATTCATTGGGCCAACAAAAGGAAAACAGAATTTGAGCAGTTTGGCGTCCCCGTGATGCAAGCATTAACCTACTTCGATGGCGGCCAACAAATATGGGAAAACGATATACAAGGCATCTCACCCGGCATGACGCCATTTGTCTTGGTCTTACCTGAAACTTCTGGCGTCATTAACCCATTGACCCTTTCCGCCGTTAAAGGCGGCATGAGCGGTCGCGGTGAAGGTAGCAAGGAACCGACTGAAATAGAAGTAATTGACTACCAAGTCGATCACATGGTCAGTCGCACATTGGCCATGGTATCACTCAAATACAAAGCCAATAGCGATAAGAAAATTGCAGTAATGGTTTGGGGTGGAGAAGACATGGGGGCCTCCTTTCTTAATGTGCCCGATAGCTTACACACATTAGCGCATCGCTTAAATAGTGAAGGCTATGACATTGCCCCCTACGAACATGATTTTTATAGTGATCGCGCCAAAGCCATTCTCGAACCTTTTTTTCGCGACGATCGATTGGGTGAAAAAATGGATGAACTAGTCGCCGAGGAATTAGCCGATTTACTGCCATTAGATGACTATTTTAAATGGTTTAACCGGCTACCCAACCATATAACCCAACCCATTATGGACTACTGGGGACATCCAAAAAATAGCTTTATGGCCATGGAGAAAAATGGCGAACACTTCCTTTTAATGCCACGCATTAAAAACGGCAATATGGTGGTCTTACGTCAACCGCCACGTGCCGACGATAAGGAGCAGGCCGAACGTATTTATCACGATAAAACCGTGCCCATAAATCACTTTTACTTAGCGGGTTACTATTATGCTCGCGAATATTGGGGAAGTGACGCAATTGTTCATTTGGGAACCCATGGCTCACAAGAGTACCTTTACGGAAAAGAGAGGGTACCCAGTATTTATGATCACTCGAATCTTGCTGTTTGGGATACGCCTATTCTATACCCATTCATTGTCGATGACGTGGGCGAGGCGATGCAATCTAAACGTCGCGGCAGTGCTACTATTATTTCACATATGACGCCGCCGTTTGCTGCGGCTGGCCTTCAAGGTGAGTTGGCTGATATTCACAATCTCATGCATGAATATAAGGCTCTCGATGAAGGCGGCGTCAAAGAAAAAACTGCGCAAATGATCATTGATACCTGTTATGAGCATAATCTTTGTGATGACATGGGGCTTACTCGCGAGATCATTGCAGCAGATTACGGCGCTTTTCTAGCTCAGTTACATGATTATATGAATGAGTTATCGGGCCTTAGCCAGCCATTAGGCCTGCACTCTTACGGTGAATTAGCCCGACCTGAATTAGTCATCAGCACTTTATCACAAATGTTAGGCATGGAATTTTTAAGCACAGCCGCCGAGTTTGAAGCCCGTACTTATCAGGCTGAAGTTCACGATGGCAGCCATGAGCATGGCACTCACGCAGAACACAATCACGATACGGTTCAGCAAAACCACCAACATGACGATGACAGCGATCATGGCTTTCATGAAACACAATCGGAACTCGAGCAGTTAGCAGGCTTTAAAACTGTTCGTGATTATGTTGTCGCTGCAGTCGATGCTGAAGTT
>CALCNB010000233.1 GCA_937897785.1 uncultured Cellvibrionales bacterium
AAAAAGCGGCTAAAAAAGTAGCTAAAAAGAAAGTAGCGAAGAAAAAAGTTGTTAAGAAAAAAGCAGTTAAGAAAAAAGCAGCTAAAAAAGCTGCTAAAAAGAAAGTAGCGAAGAAAAAAGTCGCTAAAAAGAAAGTTGTTAAGAAAAAAGCGGCTAAAAAACCAGCAGCTAAGAAAAAAGTAGCTAAAAAACCTGCTAAAAAGAAAGTTGTTAAAAAGAAAGCGGCTAAAAAACCAGCGGCTAAGAAGAAAGCAGCTAAGAAAAAAGTAGCTAAAAAGAGATAGTTCTCTCTAAGCTATTGAAAAAACCCCTCTTTTGAGGGGTTTTTTTTGTCTAGCATTCAGCCAGTTCCATTATCGCGAGTTGCTCAGGGGTGTTGATGCTAGTCATTTTTTCAGCCGGTCCCGTATACGCGATGCCTAAACTGCTCATCTGTTTTAACCATTGCTTGATTGAGTGCCTTGATAGCCCAGATTGGCTTGCGGTGGTTACTGCATTGACTTCTGTGAGTTGCATTAAAGCAGCCCTAGCAGCATTAGTTTTAACCAGTATCGCGAGTTGATGAAGGCCTTGATTATCAATAATATGGCAAGCTTGTTGTTGGGAATGAAGCATCGTATCGGTCAAAATTGTTACGATATCGCTGGGGATTAATGGCATATCACAGGAACACACAAAGCAATAGGGGGTAGCGATATCTTTAAGGTAGCGTTCAATGCCAGCCAATGGTCCTTTAAGTGTGTTATTGACACTATCGGCTAAGCATATTCCCCATGTTGAGGTTTTCCCGAGTGATGCGCGATAAGTATCGCAGAGCGCCTGGTATTGGGCAATATTCGTATTACAACTGATGGCCAGTGAGCCTACATGGGGCGCTATACGTTCAATAACATGGGCTATCATCGGTTTTTGCTTGAATTCGATGAGCCCTTTATTGCGAAAATTGAATCGTCGACTTTGTCCGCCTGCGAGAATAAGGCCGCTCAGATCTTCTCGGTTGATTAATGTCATTTCAGTACTTATGTTGCATATTCGACTGCGCTAGGTCATTCGATGTGTTTATTTAAATTGAAACAAACCGCTCTGTTGATGATAATAACAGAGTATAATCGTCTTCTTGCATGAAATAGCTTGTTTTACGGTTTATTTAACAAGCTGTTAGCTTACTGGTATGGCGCTTCTTTGATAGTGGTTATTAATGGGAAAACAGACGTTGATGTGTGACTCGATTTGAATATTTTGGCACTTGATACCAGTTCTCGCCATTGCAGTGTCTGTT
Organism: uncultured Cellvibrionales bacterium; assembly: GCA_937897785.1. Classification (GTDB taxonomy): domain Bacteria; phylum Pseudomonadota; class Gammaproteobacteria; order Pseudomonadales; family UBA7434; genus UBA7434. Next base: position 1,280 of record CALCNB010000233.1, read on the forward strand.
TGCAACGAGAATCCCATCAATTTATCCGACGTGACGATGGCTCCGTTTCCCACTCTCGTCATTTGCTTGCATTAATCCAGCAGTCACTTGATGAAGCTGAACTGTGTTTGGAGCAGCTTGATGCTATCGCTGTTGTCAAGGGGCCTGGTTCATTCACAGGTTTAAGGATAGGTATTGCGGTCACTCAGGGCTTAGCGTTTGCCCAGCAAATACCTGTGATAGCCGTTTCTTCTTTGGCAGTCGTCGCAGCACATAGCCAACAGGTCTTTGCTCAACAGGCTCTTGCTGTCGATGCTGTATTGGCGACTATGGACGCTAGAATGAGCGAGCTTTATTGTAGCTGGTATGATGTTCGTGGCTCGGTACCCCCTATAATAAGCCGAGAGTGGGTGTTAAAGCCCTCAGAATTGCATCGAGTGGGTGAATTGCACTACCAAGAGGCGTCAGGCTTTTTAGTTAATACCCCTGTCGAATTGGGGTCTCAGTTGGTATCTACTCTGGAGTCACCGACATTATTAATCGTTGGCGAGGGTTTGTGTTATGGCGATCAGCTTAGTCTGCCGTTTTCAGATTGGATGTCATCAACGGATGATCTCAGTATCATCGTACCTGACGCATCGCATGTGTTGCCTTTAGCAGAGCATGCGCTTGCCGAGCGTCAAAGCATTGAGGCAGAGCAATTGATGCCTAGCTATCTTCGCGATAATGTCACCTCATAAATAGTAGTATATTTCGATAAGACTGCTATTATTTTGGTTTAATAGCCAGTTTTTATAATCGATAGTAGCGAGAAGTATGGACATCATTCAAGTCGTCATTTTAGCGCTTATTCAAGGCCTTACCGAGTTTCTACCTATATCGAGTTCGGCACACCTGATACTGCCTTCTCAGTTGCTGGGCTGGCCAGATCAAGGCTTGGCATTTGATGTGGCGGTTCATATCGGCTCGTTGATGGCTGTTATGTTCTACTTTCGAGCGGATATCTATGCTTTAGTTACTGCTTGGTGCACGAGTTGTCGTGATCGGCAGTTATCGACGATGAACGATGATGCTTACCAAGCATGGATGATTCTATTAGCCACTTTGCCGGCAGTACTGATTGGTTGGTTAGCCAAAGACTATATAGCGCTTGAGTTGCGTTCGAATGAAGTGATCGCAATCAGCACTTTGCTATTTGCTTTATTAATGGCGTGGGCTGAGCTTTCGAGTCGTCAGCGCAATGATTTCATGAAATTAAGCTGGCAAATTGCATTATGTATCGGTCTGGCTCAGGCCTTGGCGCTAATTCCTGGCACTTCCCGCTCTGGGGTGACGATTACTGCGGCTTTGTTGCTTGGTCTATCGAAGACAGACGCCGCACGGTTTTCTTTTTTATTGTCTATCCCTATTATTTTTTCCGCTGGTACGCTTTCGGCCATTGATTTAAGCCAACAAGCAACCCTTTTTTCATGGGGTAAATTATCGCTGGCTTTAATCGTGGCAGCAATTAGCGCTTATTTATGCATCGGAATTTTTATGCGCTTAATTGAGCGCATCGGTTTAATGCCGTTTGTTTGGTACCGACTGGGTTTAGGCTTGTTCTTGTTACTGGTAATATAGTAATGAAAGCACCAGTGAGGTCTTTCGTAGAAGTGGTCATGACTCTATAATTATCAGCTGTTATCTGGTGGCCGATGATTTCGTCATTTGATACAGTAGTTGCTAGAGTAGTTGCTAAAGCAAGCTTTTATAGCATTAGCCGATGGGAGGCTTTATCGTGCTGACAGCCACAACGCATTCTTACTTATCAAGAATAACGACTGAGGTTACTCCTACGCAAAGTCAACCTACGTCAACTACTGATCATTCAACACGCTCGCCTGTCATTAATGCTCAGCCCATTGAACAAGTTGATCCGCAGCGATCTAATCGTCAATTAGTGGTGAATGCTGAAAATCGCCAAGTTTTATTTAGACAGCTAGCGACATTAGATCACTTACCACACCATCAGCGAACAGCGATAGAATCCTATATTCATCAACAGCAAAGTGATGCTCTCAACACTTCAGCAGCTCAAGTTGTGGGTGTTGATATTTATATATAAGCAATAGCTGACCATTAATGGCTAAGAAAAATTAAAGAGAACGATGACGCTATGAAAAAACAGTCAATGCTTGATGCAGTTACAGAGAATGTAAGCTTAAGAAAGCAATTTAATCATCAGATTTGTGATTTTATTGATCGATCACCCACGCCGTTTCATGCAGTGCAAAATATGGCACAGCTATTAGATGAGGCTGAATTTATTGTCTTGCAAGAGGGTGATAGTTGGGTTTTAGAATCGGGTAAGCAGTATTATGTCGTGCGTAATCAGTCATCCATTATTGCTTGGACTCAGGGCCATCAAAGTTTAATTGAGCAAGGTTTCAATATGCTCGGCGCCCATACTGATAGTCCATGCTTAAAAGTAAAACCGAACGCTGATATTCATCAATGCAACAGTTGGCGTCTAGGCGTAGAGGTCTATGGCGGTGCATTATTAAACCCTTGGTTTGATCGTGATCTATCACTTGCCGGTCGCGTCCATTACCAAGATAAGCAGGGCGGATTGGCCTGCACATTAGTTGATTTTAAATGCCCCATTGCGACCATACCGAGCTTAGCTATTCATTTAGATCGAGAAGCTAATCAAAAGCGTTCGGTTAACGCTCAACTTCACCTGCCTGTGTTGATTGCCTGTGGTGACGATAATGAAAAAAATAGCTTGCATCAATTACTTTTAACGCAGCTAAATGAAATGGCTATTGATGCTGATCAAGTGGTCGACCATGAGTTGTTTTTATACGATACCCAGCCGTCTAATACTATCGGCATACATGGCGATTTTATTGCGGCGTCAAGATTAGATAACCTGCTATCGTGTTATATTGACTTGATGGCTATAATTACTGCAAGCGAAGCGACTGAGAGTCAATGGTCAATGGTGATATGCAGTGATCATGAGGAAGTGGGCAGTCATTCAGCAGTAGGCGCGGCAGGTCCTTTTTTGCAGCAAACCTTACAGCGTATATTACCTAACAGCGAAGACTTTGCTCGTGCCATGAGTCACTCAACTTTGATTTCAACCGATAATGCTCATGCACTGCACCCCAGTCATGCTGACAAAATGGATCCCTTGCACAGTCCTAAAGTCAATGGTGGGCCAGTTATTAAAATCAATGCCAATCAACGCTATGCTTCTAACAGCGAGACACAGGCGTTGTTTAGAGCGTTGTGCCACCGTTGTGATATTCCGGTACAAGATTTTGTTACACGCAGCGATATGGGTTGCGGTAGCACGATTGGACCAATAACAGCCACTGAAATTGGTGTTAAAACTTTAGACGTAGGTGTTCCTACCTATGGTATGCATTCGATTCGTGAATTGACGGGTAGTCATGATCCGCTTCGTATGAAAAAAGTGCTGTCTTATTTTCTTATGCGTAATTAGCCAGTCCTGAAGCTTTGAGCGGTTATTAATTTTTCGTGAAAATATTATTATTATCGGCTTATGATGCACAGAGTCATCGCTATTGGCGTGAATCATTAGTCGATCAGTTTGAACAATACCAATGGACAGTTTTATCTTTACCGCCACGATTCTTTAGTTATCGTGTGCGAGCTAATCCGATGACTTGGTTTATTGAGCAGCGACCAACATTGTCGGCTGATTATGACCTTATTATTGCTACATCAATGGTCGATGTAGCGACCCTAAAAGGTTTGATTCCGACCTTAGCTGCCACGCCTTTATGGCTCTACTGCCATGAAAATCAATTTTCTTATCCGCTGAGTCATCATCTCAATGATCGAGCATTAAACAACCTTGATGCAAAGATGGTGTTTCTATATAACTGTCTTGCGGCAAAACAAATAAGTTTCAATTCTGAATTTAATCGCCGCACGGCTATTGATGGTTTACAGACTTTATTGAAAAAATTTCCTGAGAAAATACCGATCAGTTTCGTGGATGAAATTATGGCTAAAACCAGCGTATTAGCTGTGCCATTGCAAACTGTTAACGCAGTATCTCAGTCTTTGATGACACAGCAAGGTGATAAGAAAAAAGCTATTAAGATTGTTTGGAATCACCGTTGGGAATACGATAAAGGCCCAGATATATTATTGGCCATTGTTGAGCAGTTAGCTGAAGCGGGACAAGCTATTGAGTTTAATGTTGTCGGCCAGCAATTCAGACAATGCCCTGCTGCATTTTCAGCGATAAAGCAAACGATAGAGCGATCAGCTACTATTAAGCTGGGCCGCTGGGGTTTTATTCAGTCTAAAACAGATTACCATCAATTACTGGCCGAGTGTGATGTCGTGTTATCAACAGCACTGCATGATTTTCAAGGTTTATCTGTATTAGAAGCGGTTCAGGCGGGTTGTATACCGTTATTACCCGATCATTTGGTTTATCCAGAGATCTTTTCTTCGGCTTATCTTTACCCCTGTGGCGGAGAACCAAAAGCAATCGCAAAAGAAGTATTAGAGCGTTTGTGTCTATGGCGTCAGCGACAATGGCCGTCATTACCCGATATCAGGCATTTTGACTGGTCCCAACTGCGTGAGCAGTATTTGGCGCATTTTAAGTCGCATTAATCGTCCGTACTATCGATTTTTTAGTGCTTGTATTTAGCTTTTTTTGAGGGATCCAAAAAACTTAGTTATAATTTCGATTTCTTATATAAATTTCTTTAGGGTTAAACTCATCACTATGCCATTTACAAGCCGCTCATTTGCTTTGATTGTTCAAATTTCGCCGCTATTTTTAACTCTAGCCTTGCTGTTTAGTTTGTCTGCCTGTGAAATGGATGCAGGCAAAAAAATGACTCGCTATCCATCGGGCGATCAAGCCATTGATCGACAGGTTGAGGCCTTGCTGAACAAAATGACGGTGGCTGAGAAAGTGGGGCAGTTGAATCAGTTCAATGGTGGTTGGTACAGTACCGGCCCTATTGCGGCCGATAATGAATACAATAATAAGCGGGTCAAGGGTTTGCGCGACGGTGCGGTAGGCTCAATGCTGAATGTGGTTTCCGTGGCGGCTACGCGCGAGGCACAACGTATTGCAGTAGAAGAGAGTCGGCTGGGTATTCCTTTAATGTTTGCCTACGATGTCATTCATGGTTATCAAACTATGTTTCCTATTCCTTTGGGTGAGGCAGCCAGTTGGGATTTGGAAATGATCGAGCGAAATGCTCGGATCGCCGCGGTGGAGTCCTCTGC
>CALCNB010000234.1 GCA_937897785.1 uncultured Cellvibrionales bacterium
GACCTTCGGGTTATGAGCCCGACGAGCTACCAGACTGCTCCACCCCGCATCAATATCACTGAGACATAGTACTAAAAAATTAACATCATTAAAGCTAGTGGAAATGAGAAAAAAAACTCCGCTCCGAAGAACACCTGGTATGAATCTTCATTCCCATATCTACTAGGCTTTTAATGACCTTTATTTGACCAGTGTTGCTCGATCAAAAAAGGCCGTGCATCATAGGTATTCTAGAGTATAAGGTCAAGCGTTAGTGAGTTTGTGTTGTTTTTTTGGTCTTTCTGTTTAATTTATCCGCAGCATTTCTTGTATTTTTTGCCGCTACCGCAGCTGCAGGGGTCATTTCTGCCAATTTTTTCAGGGGCGATCGTTTGGCCATCGCAGAAAAACCAGCTGTTCTCCGCTCGTTTAAACTGAGAGCGCTCGCAGTGGCGATGATCAACCTCGTCGGCATCGGTATAATGCGCAATAAAGTCAACACTGCCAGTTTTGTCCTGCTCGGTACCGGCTTTTAGCCCGATGATGTTTAAACTGTGCCAGTGTGAACTTTTAGCCCACTGTTGGGTTGAATCAAAGTCAAATTCGTCGCGGTTATCGGGGTGCAAAGAATCGTGTAGAAAATCTATTTCACCGGTGACATAGGCGCTGTAGCGAGCGCGCATAACCTGCTCAGCGGTTTTAGCTAAGCGCAGGTCATTGATAATCATTTGACAACAATCTTCAAAAGAGAGCTGTTTTCCGCAGTGACAATCACTCATAATAGGGTGCTCACGATACGATGAATGGGCCAGTAGTGGTAATAACTTACGCAGCTATGACTGGCAGTTTTTTCAATGAATTATAATAATACCGCTCAACGCACGTTGTAGCCATAGGCGAACTCCTACAATGACCGATTTCGATGCTATTCGACCGTATAATGACCAAGAATCGGTGGCCGCTATTCAGCGCATTATTGCCAGCGACGAATGCCTTAATTTAATTATTAGCATGAAGTTCCCGCGTTTAGCGACTTTTCTCTCGTGGTTCATTCGACCGGTGTTTCGAGCGAGCTTGTCGCGTAAAGCAAAGCATATTCACTCAGTGGCCGACTTTCAAAAAATAGTGGCCGGTTATTTAGATGCTATGTTGGAGGTACAGACCGACGGTGTCAGCATCCATGGCCTCGAAAATATTGATTTTAAACAACCTTGCCTGTTTATGAGCAATCATCGCGATATTGCCCTCGATCCAGCGTTAGTGAATTATGCGATGTACCAGAATGGCGCCGATACGATTCGAATAGCGATAGGCGATAATTTACTGACCAAGCCGTTTGCCTCTGATTTAATGCGCACCAATAAAAGTTTTATTGTTAAGCGTTCGGTCAGTGGACCGCGTGAACTGCTCAAAACATTAAAAAATTTATCGACCTACATTTGGCACAGCCTTCATGTTGACGGCCAGTCTGTCTGGTTGGCGCATCGCGAAGGTCGAGCAAAAGATGGTGTCGATAAAACCGATCCTGCGGTGATTAAAATGCTCACCATTGCAAAACCTAAAAGTAGTTCGTTAACGGACTATATTCGCGAATTAACTATTGTGCCCGTGAGCATTTCTTATCAGTACGACCCTTGTGATGCCTTAAAAGCACATGAGCTTACTACGATTGAGCAACAGGGCAGTTATACCAAGGCTGAGCATGAAGATATAAAAAGTATTGGTCACGGTATCGCAGGTTATAAAGGTCGCATTGATATTCGATTTTCACCGGCCTTAACCGGTGAGTATGAGACAGCGGTCGACGTTGCTGATGCTTTAGACCAAGCGATTGTCTCCACTTATCAACTTCAGTCAACGAATCTTATCGCCTATGAATTAGTCTATGGTAAGCCTGCTCTAGATTCTGCATTGGCAACGTTGGGTGTGCCTGTTGATCAGTTACCTGATACCAGTACTATAAACCGTCAGGTTTTCCTTGATCGCATGGCGTCGATCAGCGATGAAGATTCTCTAAGTGCTCTTAATATGTATGCTAATCCCAGAATCAAGAAAAACTTTAGGCCAAAGTAGTACTGCAAAGATAAAGCCAACATTAAGTTTCTTATTCAACTTAAATCGTTCGTCAGTTTCTCTAAATGCCTCAATATAAAACTTATCAAATATTCCATCTTCATCCT
>CALCNB010000235.1 GCA_937897785.1 uncultured Cellvibrionales bacterium
CCGTATAAGGACAATTATCCTGTGGTGGCTCATAACATACCGTCATACAGACTTCACCCGTCACGCAACCGGGCGGCGTGAGACAAAGTGCAGCGTAATGTGCAAGGCCAGTACTATCCACCAGATCATTATCGGGGTCATTCGACAGATAATCACAGGCATCGCCTAGATTATCACCGTCGAGATTATGCTGATCAGGGTTAGCAGTATTTGGGCAATTGTCCTGCGGCGGCACATAACATACGCTCATACAAGCTTGGCCAGCTACGCATCCAGGCGGCGTCAGGCAAAGCGCAGCATAATGCGCAAGGCCACTACTATCGATTAAATCGTTATCGGCATCAGTCGAGAGATAATCGCAGGCATCGCCTTGATGGTCACCGTCGAGATTATTTTGATCAGGGTTGGCATTATCTGGACAATTATCTAAATGATTACGAACACCATCGCCATCACGATCAAAAGGTGGGAACCCTCCCCCAGGACCACCAGGCCCTGTGCCACCACCCATATTCTTACTGAACGAATTATCAACTGTGCCGATAAAACAATTAAGCACCCAAGGGTAACTGTCCGTCACGTAGTAACCGTATTGATTATTAACGACCATACCATTGCATTGATCCAAGTCACCACTGTTTTCAATATATTGATAATCGTCAATATAAGTGCCGTCATAGAACCCACCCGGATTATTATTATCAGGCCCTGGTCGACTACCCGTTTTTTGACTGTAACTTGAAACCGCTTTGCGAATAGTCGATGTTGCTATATCAAAAAAATAAGGCCCATAAATAGGATAGCCATCAGCAGCGAAACCAATCACCGGCGATACGACATTGGTTGGAATAGTTGAATCATTGCGCCACAAAGCGACCGGATCACCGTGATAATGGTAAGTGCCGCCTGGTTGAGTGTGGGCATTATGCTCATCAGCACCAAAGGTGTAGTCAGCGCCAAGTGGATCTAACAACCAGCCATCGTTGACCGAACAACCAATAGCGGTATTGCCATTAGCATCGGCATTTTGAGCAGTTGGGTTGTAACATCCTGCTGATAACAAGTCGAGCACCACCCCATTTAACATGACCGCATCCCATCGGTTTTGAGACAGTGGCGTCACGCTACTGGCGGGCGAAGGGTTTAAGGGGATAGAAAAATTACGCTGGTTAGCGGAGATAGCGTGAGCAAAACTGCCTGTTGCATTGAAATTATGGTTGGGAATGCCGTTCGCACTTAATATGCAACTTGTCGAATTACCACTAGTCGAATTACTACTAATAGTCACTGCCATTGAATAATCAGTGTTATTTTGCACATCGCTAACATTGGCAGAATAACTTTGTGAACTGCCATCTGGCTCTAAATATGCTGCACAGTTGCCTGACTGGTTGGTTAACACCGCATTGGTGATATCAACCGCAAAAACATTCCAACTTAATAGACTCATTAACACGAAAAAAATAATAGCTGGCAAGGATCTAACGAACGGGCAATAGGACGACTGCATAACTTTATTTATATTTATAGTTTTCATTGAAACAGCATACCAAAAAAATTAGAGGAAAAGCACAATTAAGTAATGGCAAAGAGTAACCAGATGTAACAAAGATTATCAACATGCAATCAAAATTATAGAAAAGTTGCCATGGAAACATAAGAAAATCCATTGAGGCGTTGAATTTTTGAGCCCATATGGTCTAGGCCAACAAAAAAACCAAATGAAATCAACCACCCGCAAGTCCAACCATCACAAAAACTAAGCGATTACATCTTGATACAGGATGGAACTGTTAGCGATATATTTTTAATACACCTACCCACTAAGATTGAGTCTTAACAATCAGCTAACGATAAGTTGAACGAGCAAAAAAATAAAATGCTATCCAATAACGAGGAGTAAATCCCATGTTAAACAAAACTGCATACAAAAAATCATTATTATTATCGAGTTATATACTGGCTATCGTATCTGTTGGTTTTAGCCAATTCAGCCGAGCAATGGTGCCATTGTATTGTCCTACGCCTGGCTTGCATGATGTTGACCCAAGAAAATCAATCATGGTGACAGAACAAGCTGTGGTGAGCAAAGCCGTTTCATTGCACTCGGTAATGAAAAAATTGGTTACCGATAGCGGTGTACCTAACTTAACCCCTACTCAATTATGGGACCAATGGTGGGACACGCAAAATAATGGCCCATCGCTTGCCCAAGGACCTCATTGCGACGACACCGTTAATGCTACAGGGCAAACAACGCTCAATGACTTCCCTTTAGATTGCCCAAGAAATGAGGGTAATGAAATTAACATCAATCCTTTTCATCCAAATTCTAGCGCACAATATATTCCCATTGCACTGGTCAATCGACTTGACCTCGCACCACCAAATGGCGCCAACTGCGGCGAGTATAGAATTGTATTTGCGAGAAAAACTGGCCAAACCAATGGCGGAGAACGAAATTTAATTATTTTTGAAGCTGTGCTGGATAACCCAAAACCCAATTGTGGATTGGACGGCTGCCGAGCAATTGCAAAGTTTTGGGCAGACTTGTCAGACATACAATCACCTAAAATGCGAGCAAAAAAGCTCAGGCAGTTTTTTTTAAAAGGCATCCCCTCATCTAATATAGAACCTGTGATTAGCGTAGAGAACTTTTCTCCTGGCACTGGGCAAATTAGAACTAACCAATTTTTGTCGGGCAATAATGCTCAAAGATGGCAACTACGCGAATTTAAGCTAGCACAACTCCAAAGTTCACAAGGTAATAGTCTAGCGCTTAAGTTCATTCCTGTGACAACTAAGGGCAATCCTTGGGGCGAACTCTTTAATGAGCAGTTTAACGATCCTCGAACCCTGCCCTTTATGATGGATTTTATTGGCGAGGTCAGTTCTTTAAATCAAACACAACTTGATCAAATATCAATGTCAATACCAGACAACTATAACAGTGGGCAAAGCACTGCACAGGGTTTCTTTAGTGAAAGTAACTATACGACACACTTTGATAGCAACGGTCCATTTTCGAATATGATACAAACTCAATTGGGTATATTAGGCAGCAACTTAACGCCTAGCGATATTGTCGCAAGAGCAAAGACACAAAGCTGCGCGGGCTGTCATCAACTGAGCAACTCTGATAACTTGGGTGATGGATTAACTTGGCCTAACTCTTTAGGCTTTGTTCATATCACCGAGGACGCGACACAGATTGTCAATGGAACTGATCATTTTAGTATTTCAGATGCTCTGGAAAATCACTTTCTTCCCATAAGGGAAACCATTTTTGAAAACTATCTCGACAATAGCTGTATGCCATGCTTGACACCCGTACTCATCAGTAAAGATGACTTCCTCGTCAACAATAATGGTAGTTATAACGATACCGACGTGGATGTGCTGCCTGAAAAAAAATCGGTCAGCCTAGGGCTCAGTTTGATTGACCCTGATAAATTATTAAGCTCAAAAAATTCAGCATTTTTGCGTGCAGAAAAAAATCGGCAACAAGGTTCAGTGGGTCTTGACAGTATGACCAATGAAAATATAGATCTAAATCTTGATAGCACAGACGACACGACACAAGCAAATAATAATACTGCTATTACTGTCGAGGTATCAGCCGATGGTAAGCATTTCATAATCCCCAGCTCAAAGACCATTATGGAACTGGACCAAGCGCGAAAAGCCCATTTACCTAAAGTCAATATAGGAGGTACGAGTCGAGTGCACTAATGAATAGTCAATTATGATCACATTAAGGGTAAGAGTAGCCAAGTACTTACCCTTAATTGATCACTTTGAGTAATTAAATAATAGGGTATCAACTACCAAAAGCTTAGCCTAGAAATTCCACAGATTGCTTTACCTTATTAACAGCAAGACTAACGAGCAAATGAAATAAAACCAGCACTAATTGCCGTTGTTAAAGAAATTAACTGGATGACTGACTCTCATCATAAGATGTTGCAACCAGAGAAAGATTATTCCTTTGACTATAATTAACACCGGATACTTTTTTGACCACGTTAACGCCTAATAAAAATTGACTTCTATCTTTTACTGCCATCAAATCATATGAATATTGATCGTGTGCAGGAATAATAATAATATCGTCTCGCTCCAACTTTAGCTTAAAGTCATAATAGCCAAACCAAATCTCTCCACCAGAGTAATTGTTATTTAAAGGGATAAGTATATGATAATCAATGGCCGAATGACGCTCTACATAACCTAAGTTAGTGTTATAAATCTCGGCAAAATCCAAATAACCGATAGATTTACCCTTTCTTCTAATTAATACTTTTGGATGGTCATAAGCAGGTATCAAAAATCCACAAGCATCGGAAATCTCTTCGCAGCATATTCTTGAGACTAACTTTATCATTGACGCTTGGACTTTCATGTCAGAGGAATAATCTACCCCCCGCCCTTTTTTTGATGCCAATTTAATCGCTTCAATAATAGCTTTTCGCTCCGCTAATTGAACGGCATTCTTAATAACATGAATGCCTTTAGGAATATTTGCATTGGCAGCATCATTTGCGCAACATTGAGAAAAATAATTTCCACTACCACAAACACAAAGCTGGTTGTCTTCCGGTCGCCCAAAATAAGGCACCCCATGACGAATATTTTCATGATTAATAGCCTGTAAGGAGGAAGAAGCTTTTCTCACTTTCATAAAAAAAACGATAAAAAGTCTAGAATCATGGATATCGTTACCAAAATACTGGTCAGACTTGTGAAAATCTTTTGGGCTGTAAATCGTAAGGCGATTATATCTATTATCAATCGTTTTTTTTACTTTAGCTGTTTTCTGATATTCAGCATCAGGACTAGCCCCATTTTCTGGCGGGTGATAGATAACTGTACCTGAACCACTTGGCGGATTGGGTGTTAGATAAATAATGCCGACATGGGAGTAAATATCAGTATCATCTTGATGAATCCAACTCTCACCGTCAACTTTTGTGCAATACTGAAAATACGAAACAATATAGGTTAAGTCT
>CALCNB010000236.1 GCA_937897785.1 uncultured Cellvibrionales bacterium
CGAATTAAGTGCAATTTATACCATTATTCAGTACGCCTTTTTTATGGGTTTATTTGGTTTAGCTTTGTTGTGGGTGGGTGTTCGTGGCACCTTAGCGGTTTGGGCGCCGATTTTTTATCTGATATTTATGATTCCACTGCCTAACTTTTTATATTTCAATTTATCGCAAGAACTACAGCTTATCTCTTCCAGTATCGGTGTGTTTGTTATTCGATTATTTGATATATCAGTCTTCCTAGAGGGCAATGTGATTGATTTGGGCACCTATCAATTACAGGTGGTCGAAGCCTGCAGTGGCCTGCGTTATTTATTTCCGTTAATGAGCTTCGGTTTTTTAATTGCTTATATTTATCGCGGCCCCGTGTGGCAAAAGCTCATTATCTTTTTATCGACTATACCGATTACGGTATTGATGAATAGCTTTCGCATCGGCGTGATTGGCGTGACCGTCGAATACTTTGGGATTGCTGCTGCCGAAGGATTTTTACATGACTTTGAGGGCTGGATCATTTTTATGACCTGCCTAGGCGTGTTACTTTTTGAAATCTGGCTGTTTTATTTATTTTCATCTAAAGACAAGCCCTTTGGTGAGTTATTTGATTTAGATTTTGGTGCGGGTCGTGAAGAAGACCAGCCAAAATCAGTTAAGGGTGTTCAACTAAAATCTCCTACCTGGGTAGGTGTTGTGTTGTTGGTTTTGGCGGTGCCGACTTCCATGTATTTTGCGGATCGACAAGACCTAGTGCCCGAACGTAGCGAATTTATTGATTTTCCTATTGAGCATGATGGCTGGACGGGTCGGCTAGATAAATTAGATACAGATGTTTTAGGTGTGCTCAAGCTCTCTGATTACTATATTGCTAATTATTCTCAAGAGGATGGCAACCCGGTTAATTTTTATGTCGCTTGGTACCAAGAGCAGCGTAAGGGGGCGTCCATTCACTCGCCTAAGTCTTGTTTACCAGGCGGTGGTTGGCAAATTAAGACGCATACCATTGAAACGGTTGACGGTGTTGAGCGAGGCGGCCAAAGTTTAGTGGTTAATCGCGTCAATATGCAGATGGGTAATAGCAATCAGTTGGTATATTACTGGTTTGAAGGCCGCAGTCGCAATATCACTAATGAGTACATGGCTAAATGGTTTGTGTTTTGGGACTCCTTAACCCGTCAACGCACCGATGGCGCTTTAGTTCGCTTAGTCACCTATGTGCCCGAGGGTAGTGACATAGCCTTAGCTGATCAACGATTAGTTGAATTCATAAAAGATTTTGATCCACTATTAGCGGCGTACATACCTGAATAGCTTGGTGTTGGTATTGATGAAAATAATAAATATGATGCTTGGCGATAAGTCAAAAACAGGAAAACTGTAGCGTGGAAATTGCGATTTGCTTTGCCTTAGCGCTGTTCTTAAGTACGGCTTTAGTACCCGTTGCAATACGTTATGCGCCAGTGTTAGGTTTAGTAGACCAGCCCGACGGTGATCGAAAAATCCATCTTAATCCCATACCTCGCTGCGGTGGCTTGGCCATTATTGTGGCTGTGTTGTGCTCGGTTGCGTTTTGGCTAAATGACTTATCACAGTTTTACACCTTATTTCTTGGGGCTTTCACCATTGCATTATTTGGC
>CALCNB010000237.1 GCA_937897785.1 uncultured Cellvibrionales bacterium
TTAATCAATTAATTCGTCAATCAGTGACTCTAACGCGACTAATGGATCAGGAGACTTAGTGATCGGCCTACCGATCACTAAGTAGTTACTACCTTGGTCAAGGGCCTGCCGTGCAGTAAGTGTTCGGCGCTGGTCATCACCCGCCGCCGAAGCGGGGCGAATACCGGGCGTAACTAAAGAAAATGACTCGCCGAAGTCATGCCTTAATTGCTTCGCCTCTTGCGCTGAACAAACCACGCCGTCTAATCCGGACTCTTTTGCCGACAACGCCAATGCCGTCACCTGTTCAGTCAACGGCCGCACCACGCCAGTCGATGCTAAATCTTTATCCATCATGCTAGTTAATACTGTGACCGCAATCAATTGCGTTGAAGCGTCCAACTCATTAATGGCTGCTTTTGCCGCCATCATCATGCGCTGACCACCAGCGGCATGCACATTGGTCATCCAAACACCCTTAGCCGCGATAACCGCAATCGCCTTTGCTACGGTAGTGGGTATATCATGAAACTTAAGATCAAGAAAAACCTCATACCCTTTGTCATGCAGCATATCAATCACAGCCATACCACAAGCAGTAAATAACTCTTTACCCACCTTGGCACGACATAAAGTCGGTGATAATTGCTCGGCAAGCAGCGTGGCACTGGTCATATCCGCGCAATCAAATGCGACGATGATTGGGCTGGGCTGGTGGTCTTGTTTTGTCATAATCATTTCTTCTCTTAACACTTGCTATCTATCTAACCAATTAATACTGCTGCATAGCTCTCAATGATTGGGCTATGAATGCTGAATAATCTCTAACAGTTAGTCCAATTCACTGTTTTTCAAGCTCGACATTTGATCCCATTTTTTGCAGCTAGGGCATCGCCAATGCAATTGGCGACCGGAAAAACCACAATTAATACAACGATAATTAAATCGCTTTTCGAGCAATTTCTGCAAAAGATCATGAAGGTTGCCCACTTCATTCGCCACCTCTCCGGTTAAACTCGGCAGGCGTAAAGTGATTAATTTATTTAACCCGACTAATGACGGATTGTCGTGCAAATACTTGACCAACATATCAGAGGCGAGAGCAGATGATTGTGAATTACGATCTGCACGCGCCAATTGCTGATCAATCGTAAAAAGCAATCCTTGAACCGACATTTGATTGGCCAACTTATGGTTAACATCATAAAGAAAACGCTCGAAACCTTTATCGCAATAAGCACCCTCATAAGCGTTCAATAAATCTGGCAGCAGGTCGGCGATAAAATCAGAGTTTTCGCTAATGGCTTTATTAAGTACTTTTAAGGCGGGCTTAAATTGCCCGGTCTGATTGTGAAACCGACCCAACAACAAGGATGCGCGCAATGAACTCTTATCAATGATTAACGCCTGTTCTAAGTTTTTCTTACAGCCAGCTTCATTTCCCTTCTGCCTATCTTCTTCAGCCAACTCACAATAAAAATGCGCAATCATTTTCATCATAGGCAATCGCTTATTATCGGTCGATTTGAAAAAACGACTGCCTAACAAGGCTTCACCAAGACGAATCGCTTGCTGCCATTCACGCTCATCTTGATAAATATCCAATAAAAAGCGTTGTGCCGTATTGCGTAATTCAGCTGACTCGGCGATCACTTCTTTAAGTAGCATTTCAGCTCTATCAAGTAAACCAGCAGCCATAAAATCTCTGCCCAGCTCGAGATGAATTTGGTGCTGTTGAGTATTATCAAGTAAAGGGCGGGCTAATAAATTTTGATGGATGCGGATAGCGCGATCAACTTGACCCTGTTTACGCATTAACTTCCCTAACGCTAAATGTGTCTCTAGGGTGTTTTTATTGACATCTAAGGAATCAACAAATGCGTCGACAGCTTTGTCCGGCTGTTCATTTAATAAATAATTTAAGCCTTGAAAATAGCTTTTATTGGCATAGGGTATAAACTCCGTCGACTGCTTTTTTTTCATCGACAGACGACCCAAGTAAAAACCGATCGCAATCGCTAAGGTTATTATAATGATCGAGGCAAAATCCTGCATAGGTTAAGGTGTTTCGCCAGTAATCAATTGTGAGGTGGTACGCAAACGTTTTTCTGCGCTTAAGCGCGCCCGTCGCTCTTTGAAAAGTAACCAACTAGAGACCAGCAAACCCAACAAACCACCACTGATAAAAAAACCAATCAAACTGTGTGAAATCGCCATGGCGGGCAATTGCTTGAACAGCAGGTCGACTTCAACAACCGTAGGGTTACGCGCTATAAAGGCAGCACACAGCAAAACGATGGTGCTAACCACGATAACTAATAATAAAGTTTTTACGATCCGCATAAGCACGTCAGTGATAAAGTTAATTCAAGGGGCATTATACCCTGTTGAAGGAAGATTATATTACCGAAGCGAAAAAAATGGATCACCAATCTCCACTATCACTTTATTGAGCGATAGCGTGATTAAAAAAGCCTATGGCGCTTAAGAACTGAAATACGTCGATTGAAAGCGGTGCAGACTAGCATTAACGCGGTCTCGCATCTCTTTACCCGGCTTAAAATGCGGGACATGCTTACCTGAAAGTTGAACTTGCTCACCGGTCTTAGGGTTGCGACCCGTTCGTGCCGCACGGTAATGTAAACTGAAACTGCCAAATCCGCGAATCTCGATGCGATTACCTGCCGCCAAGCCATTGACCATTTGATCAATAACACACTTAATTGCCAGCTCCACGTCTTTGGTTGAAAGCTGTGCTTGACGAGTAGCGATCCTTTCAATTAATTCTGACTTAGTCATGATATGGCCCTAAATGAAACAAAAAAGTTAGCAAACAGGAAAAATCCTATAAGATCAGTGTATTAGTATAGTCAAGGATAGCATCTGTTCCAGCCTCAATAGGCTTGATTTTGTAACAACGTGCTTTAAAATAATCCTAAGTGATTGATATTAATAAATAAATAATATCGAATCGATGGGAAATATGAGTAAAAAGAAAGGATTACCGCCAAAAAGCCATACTTTTTGGCGGTAATTTAAACGGCTAAGGCGCAATAAACGCTTATTTATCGTCCATTTTTGCTTTAATCAGATCACCAATCGTCGTGGCTGTTGCCGCAGGCGCTGGCTCTGCATCGCGGTGCTGACGCATCGCTTCCTGCTCTTCATCAGCATCTTTGGCTTTCAATGAAAGACTCAAAGTGCGATTTTTACGATCGACATTCAAAACCTTCAATTCAAGCTCTTCGCCTTCTTTCAATACGGTTTTAACATCTTCAACCTTATCGCGAGAAATTTCAGACGCCTTCAAGATCCCTTCAATGTCATCACCTAAGTCAATTACAGCGGCTTTAGCGTCGACTGATTTCACCGTGCCCTTAACAATTTT
>CALCNB010000238.1 GCA_937897785.1 uncultured Cellvibrionales bacterium
TCTTTTACCTCAATCTCTTTTATCATCTCGTATGAAACGTAAAGTAAAATTAGGATTTATTGGTACAGGCCTCAGAGGGCAGTGGATGCTCTGGCTTGCTGCAAAATATCCAGAGGTAGAGATACCAGCGATCTGTGATATAGATGATGGAATGATCAATTCTGCTTTAAAGATATTAAAAGATGCAGGCAGACCTGAGCCAAAGATATATAAAAAGAACGAAGAAGATTTTAAGGCCATGTTAGATACTGAGACCATGGATGGTGTTTATATTGCAACCCCATGGGAGTGGCATCACCCTATGGCAATAGAAGCAATGAACAAAGGAAAACATGTGTTTGTTGAAAAGCCTTTAGTGCTAACCCACGATGAATTAGCACAGATTAGAGATTTATATCAAAGCTTAACGGTTAGGCCGCTCTTGATGGTGGGTTTCAATCGACGTTATGCGCCACATATACGAAAAATAGAACAGTTACTTGTTGCGCAGTCATCACCTTTAAGTATGGTTATGACTATTAATGCGGGACATATTCCTGCTGATCATTGGGTGCATGATCCTAAAATGGGTGGCGGAAGGATTATTGGCGAGGCTTGTCACTTTGTTGATTTGCTGCGTTTTTTAGCGGCTTCTTCGATAGAGAAGGTTGCCGCTATTGCAATGGATGCTGAATGTTCTGATTCAGTCTCTATTCACTTAGAGTTTAAAAATGGCTCTATTGGCGTGATAAATTATTTAGCTAACGGGAGTAAATCATTACCGAAAGAACGCTTGGAAGTATTTTGTAATGGCAGCGTACTGCAGTTAGATAACTTTAGAATATTACGCAGTTTTGGCTGGCCAGGTTTTAAGCGTGACAAGTTGTGGCGTCAGGATAAAGGTCAATTCAATTGTGCAAAAGCTTTTATTGATGCAGTCAATAGCGGCGAAAGTTCCCAGATAATTGCATTTGAAGAGCTCGTAGAGGTTACTCAGGCCTGTTTAGATACAGTAGAGCAAATTTCATAACTGATTTTTTAAATTCTATTTTTTATTTATTGAGTTTTCTTGCATGATTAAAAAAACAATCAGGCTTTTTTTTACGCTAAGGAACCTCAAGTTAAAGCAGTTCGTTTATTTTATTTTGCGACGAGGTTTTCCTGCAACTTCTGTCACGCTGCTCAATTCAGAAAGGCTAATGAATGCTAGCTTGATATTGGTTTCGCCGCTTTCGATTGACAGTCATGGAGAAGAAAAAAACTCACTTAGTTTTTTAAATGATAGCCGCTCTTTAACTTTTAACAATATTGATTGGAGGCCTAAAAACACCCAGCGCTTATGGGCCTATAACCTGCATTATTTCGATTATTTACGTGACCCTGTATGGCTTCATGACGAAAAACAGCAAATGATCACTGATTGGGCTGCCCATAATCCACAAGGCAGTCAACCGGGTTGGGAACCTTTTACTTGCAGCCTTAGGCTAGTCAATTGGATTTTCTATCTTACGTCTAGCACCCATCAATATAATCAATCTATTCTGGATAGCCTTTACCTTCAAGCGCGTTGGCTTGAAAAAAATGATGAGCGCCATATTTTAGCCAATCATTATTTTGAAAATTTAAAGGCCTTGTTATTTGCAGGTTGTTTTTTCATTGGTAAAGATGCTGATCGCTGGCGTGAGCGAGCATTAGTTGAAATTCCAAAGCAATTACAAGAGCAAACGTTGCAAGATGGTGGTCATTATGAGCGTTCGCCTCAGTATCATGCCTTAATGCTTGAGAACTATCTTGATATCTATAATTTAGCCATTAATAACGGGGCTTTATTCAACCACCCATTTATACGTCAGGTGAAACATCATGCGGTTCGTGGTTTGGATTTTCTGAATACGATTGTTTTTCCAGATAATCAAATTCCATTATTTAATGATTCGGCATTTAATATTGCGCCATCATTGGATGATCTAAATCAATATGCAGAACGATTATTTTCCTATCAGTCGCCAGAAGAATCCATTATTCCTTCTATAATTAATAAGCCTAATTCGGGTTTTTACGGGCTTAAATCGGCTAATAATATGCTCATCATGACCTGTGGTGACATCGTTCCTGCTTATCAACCCGGTCATACCCATTGTGATCTTTCAAGTTTTGAGCTGATGATGGCCTCGAAAAGGGTGATTGTTGATACGGGCGTTTATGAGTATGAGCCCGGTGAGCTACGTCATTATGTACGCTCGACTCGGGCACACAATACGGTTTCAATCGATGGCGATGAGCAATCCGAGATTTGGGGTGAATTTCGTATCGCTAGACGGGCAAAAAAGCATGCTGCCTCGATTAAACAGATCGCTAATGATATCTATATTGCCGCTGAATACAGTGGTTTTTACGGCGACACGGTAGGTTTTCAACCACGATTTAACCATCATCGATCGATCAATGTAAAGTTAGTTAAAGATGCTATCGATACGGTCACGGTTGTTGATACACTGAGAGGAAAGGATGCCCATACAGTTGAAAGTTATGTGCATTTCCATCCAGATTTTAGCGCGCATGTTAATGATGATAATACCGTCACATTGAAGTGCCATGAAGATGATTTTGCAGTATTAAGTGTTGGTTCTCATTGTGAGGCACGCATTGAAAAAACGATTTACTGCCCTGAATTTGGTCTTAAGCAGCCTATTGACTGTTTGGTTATCTCGCGTTTTGGTGTTTTCCCCACTGAGCTTAGCTATCGATTACAACGACTTTAATTATGAACATTCTTTTTTTATCGCATTATTTTCCACCGGAGGTCAATGCACCCGCTACCCGCACCTATGAGCACTGTAAACGTTGGGTTGAGCAAGGTCATTCGGTGACAGTTGTCAGCTGTGTGCCGCATCACCCCATGGGTAAGGCTTACCCTGGCTATAAGAATAAGTGGTGGTTTGAAGAAAACAAAGACGGTATTCGTGCAATTAAAATTAA
>CALCNB010000239.1 GCA_937897785.1 uncultured Cellvibrionales bacterium
GACTAAATAACGCTGACCTTAAAGCTGTATGATTTGCGGACAAAAAAATACCCGCCGAGGCGGGTTTATGTGAGTGTGACATTTGATCCTGGTGCTCTATCCTGGAGAATCGAGCGATTACAAGGCGGTTAGCGGTAAATATCTTGACGGCTTAACTATGCTGGAGTCATAGCGGAACCGTATGAGTTCATTATCAGGATTTGAATGTTAATGTGGTGCTGAGCAGTGTAAAGATAGGTAAAGATAGATGTTTATTCGCCAGCATAGTTTTTTAGCAAATTAAAGCCAATCTTTTCAAGCGCTTGGCTAAGTTTGATCAGCGGCAGTCCAATTAAGCTGCTTGGGTCATTGCCTTCATATCGATCGATTAAAGTTACGCCAAGTCCCTCAGATTTAATGGCGCCGGCACAGTCAAACGGTTTCTCAAGGCGAAGGTAGCGGTTAATCTGTTCAGAGCTTAGCGAACGAAAATGCAACCGGTATTCATCCTCAAACAGCTGTTTGTCGCCGTTTTGGGTGTCGATTAGGCAACAAGCCGTGAGGTAATGGACCGTTTTGCCGCTGCATTGGGTCAAATGTTGCTCGGCTACGGCAAGCGAACCGGGTTTACCGAGTTGGATTTCATTCGGTCCATCGGGTGCTAAGCAGGCCACTTGATCGCAGGCGATGACCAATGTATCGGGCGAGCGACTTGCCACTTTCTCGGCTTTCTCGCAGGCTAGTCTCAAGGCCAACTGACGGCCCGTCTCGATCGCGGCAGGACTTTCGTCAATATCGGGTGAATCAGTGCTAAAGTTTGGGATAATTCGTTTCAGCAGTTCTGCTCGATAGGGTGAGCTCGAGCCTAATACAATGCGCATATTTTCTCTCCAAAGGGGCCGTTTTTATGCTAATGAGCTTGTATCTCGTAAATTAGCTGAGAATTGGCCTAAATCCGCGGTTTTTATGCTAATAATCCAGCAAAATGAAATTGACGACATGCCTGTAAAGCCTATAGAATGCCGCGATTATGCCCAATCAACCGCTCCCACAGCAAGTAACCGTGAGAAAACTCGTCGAAAGTGGGGCTAAGCTGAGTGGTTTTGTGGCTGATGTGCGCTTACCCAGGGTGGTTGAAGCCGTCCAGCAAATTTCTGCCCAGGTACAGGCAGATTTGCAGTTTGGTATGGACGAATCCAACAAGATGATTATTGGGGTTAAGATCCACGGCTCTGTTGATTTAACGTGCCAGCGTTGTTTAGATCCGGTCACGGTGCAGCTTAAAATTGCGACGACACTTACGGTGGTCGCTCACGATGAAGAGGCCCGTAGTTGTATTCGATCACACGAACCTATCGTGTTAGACGAAGGTTTGTTGAATATTGATCATATGTTAGAAGAAGAGATTTTATTGAGTTTGCCGGTGGTGGCATTGCACCCCAAGGTGTCAACCGATGAAATATCATTGGTCGAGCATGAAGGCATTGAACGACGAGCAGCAAGAGGCTTAGATAATCCTTTTGCGGTGCTGAAAACATTAACGACCGAAGGCGGTCAGGAGTAAGCGAAATGGCAGTTCAAAAGAGTAAAGTAACGCGTTCTAGACGAGGGCAACGCCGCTCTCATGATAGCCTTGTTAAAGGTGTATTATCCGTCGATGAAAGCAGTGGCGAGAAGCATCGTCGTCATCATGTAACTAATGAAGGCTTTTATCGAGGTAAGAAAGTCGTTGACACTGGTTTTGATGAATAGACTTTAGACGACTTCTGTTCAAAGTTCATCATCATTTCTATCAACAAAGCTCCGCAGCTTAATTCAATACTAAGCATTTTTAAACGGAGCTTTTTTGTTTTTAACTACCATTGCCAAAGCCGATGAAGATAGCCATAGACGCCATGGGGGGGGATTGCGGTTTAACTGCGACGATACCTGCGACTCTGGCGGTTTTAGAGGCTTATCCAGATATTACTCAAGTTCATCTTTTTGGCCACGAAACCGCTATCAATAATGCCCTCGATAGCGCTGAACGGATACTTGCCAATCCCTTATTAAGACAACGTTTACAGATTCGCCATGCAGAGTTTCAGGTCAATATGGCTGATAAGCCAGCAAAGGTGTTACGTGAGCGAAGTGAATCCTCTATGTTGTTAGCGTTACGGGCACTCGCGGCTGATGAAGTCGATGCCTGTGTCAGCAGTGGCAACACTGGCGCTTTGATCGGTCTAGCACGGCATTGCTGTGGTACCTTTGAAGGGGTAAGAACGGTGGCTATTTGCGCTCAACTTCCCAACCTTAATCACCCAAGCTATTTGTTAGATGTCGGTGCCAATGTTGACTGCTCTGCTAGCCAGCTGTATCAGTTTGCTCGAATGGGCTGTGGTTTAGTGAGTAGTCTTTATCCGCTCGATCAAAGCCTTGGTCAGAAACCGACAGTTCGTGCTTTAAGTATTGGCGTTGAGTCGGGTAAAGGTAATCAAGCGGTCACTGACGCGGTAGCGCTGTGTGCCGATGATGCCTCGATGGACTTTGCCGGTTTGATTGAGGCGAATCAATTATTAATGGATGATTGTGATGTGATTGTGTGTGACGGCTTCACTGGCAATATTGCATTAAAAGCCTGCGAGGGGACGGCTGATTATATTCGTCGTTACGCTCAGCAGGCATTATCCGAGAATCCACGCCAATCAAGCGGCGTTGAGCAATCTTCGGAGCGATTGCTTCAAGCGGTGCAGACTGCTCGCTTTAACGGTGCGGTGTTATTAGGCTTGCGGCGCACGGTGATCAAAAGTCATGGGGCTAGTGATGCTACCGCTTTCCAAGCGGCTATTGAAAAAGCGATTATCCTTGAGCAGGGCGAATTGACTCAAAAGATGATGAAGCAACTCAGTTGATACCGTATTGTGACGTTAAGGAGTACTATGAATTCCAATAAAATGGCTTTTATCTTCCCCGGTCAAGGCTCTCAACAGGTGGGCATGTTATCCGCTGCTGCTAAGCAGTTTCCCGAAGTAGAACAGACGTTTGCTCAAGCCTCGGAAATCTTAAATTATGATTTATGGGCGCTATCGCAGCAAGGCCCTCAAGAACAGTTGAATCTTACTGAAACGACGCAGCCACTGCTGTTAACTGCCAGTGTGGCTTTATGGCGCGCATGGTTGGCGGCGGGTGGGCCAAAGCCTGATTATGTGGCTGGCCATAGTCTGGGCGAATTTAGTGCTTTAGTCTGCAGTGACGTGTTAGCGTTTGAAGATGCGGTAGATTTGGTGCGTCACCGTGGTGCATTTATGCAATCAGCAGTCCCCGTTGGTGTGGGAGCAATGGCAGCGATAATTGGCTTGGCTGATGAAAAAGTTGAAGCGGTTTGTGCCTCCTGCAGTGAAACGCAGATCGTGCAGGCGGTGAATTATAATTCGCCGGGTCAAGTGGTGATAGCCGGTCATGCCGAAGCGGTGGCGCAAGCAATAGAAGGCTGCAAAGCTGCCGGTGCTAAACGGGGGTTGCCACTGCCTGTTAGTGCACCTTTTCATACCTCGTTAATGCAAGTGGCCGGCGAGCAATTATCGGTGCTTATTCATGCGCTTAATTTCTCAGCGCCGGAAATCCCCATAGTGCATAATGTCACGGCAAAGACCGAAAGCGACCCCGATAAAATTAAAGCATTGATGGTTGAGCAGATCTATAGCCCTGTGCAATGGACACGGTGTACCGAATTCATGGTTAGTCAGGGTGTTGATCACACGGTTGAGTGCGGTCCGGGCAAAGTACTGAGTGGTTTATCACGCCGTATACATAAGCCGTTAACAACAGCGAATATTGAATTGCCTGATGCCTTACTTGCTACTGTGGCTAGTCGCTAGCAGTGATCGTGTTGAGCTTATTTATCTCCATGTAAATATAGGAACTGATTATGTCTTTAGAAGGTAAAGTCGCTTTAGTCACTGGCGCCAGTCGAGGTATTGGTCGTGCTATTGCACTACAACTTGCCAAGGCGGGGGCGACTGTTATTGGGACGGCAACGACGGAGGGCGGTGCTGAAAATATTTCGCAGTATCTTGCTCAGGCAGGTGCTCAAGGCTGTGGCATGGCTTTAAATGTGACTGACGCTCAACAAATTGACGCGATCTTAAAAGCTATTGCTGAGTTGTACAGTGCTCCCTTGATTTTGATCAATAACGCCGGTGTGACGCGAGATAATATTATGATGCGAATGAAAACCGATGAGTGGGATTCGGTGATCGACACTAACTTGAATGCGGTTTATCGTGTCGTGAAGCCGTGCTTGAGGGCCATGACTAAAGCACGCTGGGGAAGAATCATTAATATCAGTTCGGTCGTTGGCTCAATGGGTAATGCAGGGCAGTCCAACTACGCCGCCAGCAAAGCAGGACTAGAAGGCTTTAGCCGTGCACTGGCGAGTGAGTTGGGGTCTCGGTCGATTACCGTTAACAGTATTGCGCCTGGTTTTATCGATACCGATATGACCAGTGGCCTAGCGGATGAGCATAAA
>CALCNB010000240.1 GCA_937897785.1 uncultured Cellvibrionales bacterium
CTCTATATATCTATTTTTTGCGGGCTATCAGCCCGCTTTTTTATGCCTTATGAAAAACCTCTAAAGCTCTCAAGATTTTGAGTGTGAAACATTATTAAGAGGCATAGCGCCAAGGGATCTATTAACATCAATAGAATACACAATTAATCTCCGCAGCTGGGCTGATATCAGCGCATTATCTGCTGAAGTTTAGACCATACACAGTGGGTAAATAATCGTCTATTGGATGCTAATGTGAAACAAAAACGCCCTTTTGCTATTCGCGCACTCAACTTTTCTGGTCGCGCGCTAGCCCAGCTAGGCTTGACACTGCCGGCGCTCAACATCGATGAGATCCATAAAAAGGCCAAACAAAAAACAGGGCTCACTGACTTTGGCGACATCGATTATCTCGCCGGATTGGAGCACCTGATAAAGAGCACTGAAACAGAAGCCAGTCTCAGTCAAATTGGTAGAATAGCAGCAAAATCGGCTTTGATTGACAATTTAGCCAACCGAATGCTGATGGTGGACTTTGTAAAAAGAAATCCTGCTGTCAAAGAGGAAGTCATTGCCCAACCCATGTTTATCATGGGCCTACCCAGAACAGGAACAACCATCTTACATGCTATTATTGCCGAGGCAAATGAACATCGCGCACCGAGATTGTGGGAAATGCAAAGACCCTTTCCACCACCCGAAAAAAATGCCGCTGACAATGAAGCTCGGATTCTTGAGCTTGAAAAAAATGCAGCGATGCTCGACATTCTGGCTCCCGAAATGAAACTCAAACACGAAAGCAATCCTCGCTTAGTAGAAGAGTGTTTACCTTGGATGGCAACCAGTTTTTTTCAAGAACAATTCAGTACCGTCCATCGACTGCCCAGCTATCGACAATGGTATCTTAATGCCGATCCTAAACCGGCTTATCAGTGGCATAAATTATATCTACAATACATGCAATTCATTGCCAAAAAAAATGGCCAAACACCGCAGCGATGGATATTAAAATCACCGGCTCACCTGCCCTTTATTGAGGCTATTCTGAGTACTTACCCCGATACATTACTAGTACAGACTCACCGTGACCCACTTAAAGTACTCGCCTCTGCTTGTAGCCTGCTTTCAACATTGCGGGGGGCTTTCAGTGATGCCATTGACCCGCTGCAGATTGGCGAGGAGGAATCCCAGTTCTATTCAACGATTCTTAACCGCGGCATGGCGGCTCGCCAAGCGGTAGAAAACGACGCGCAATTTTATGATTTTCAGTTTGATGACGTCATACATCGACCCGTCGACGGTATCGCTGATCTCTACCAGCACTTTAATTTAAACCTAACAGACGAATCACGAGAAAAAATGCAGTCTTTCATAGATAATCGTCCGCGCACAATGCATGGCAAACACGTTTATACAATGGAACAATTTGGTTTAACCGAAGAAAAGCAAGGCCCGCTATTCAGTGATTACCGAGAAAAATATGTTCAGTCAACGCTTTAATTCGCTAACGTCAGCTCACGCAAACGTTTAATCGCCTCGTCACGCTGAGCCAACTCATCGAGCAACTGCGAATTTTCGAGCATCACTTGATCTTTATTTACATCAGCCTTAACCAACAAACTGGCGGTCAAGCGAAGCAGTCTCGCCTCATTAGCGACGTCAGTCATGGCCGCTTGGTCGATACGCTGATGAAATACATGAAGGGTATTACTGGCTGTTTCACGACTGTAGGCTGGATTATCTCGATCAAGCCCCAAGGCAATAAGACCAAGCAAGGCATAAGCATCGCTTAGCACGCTGGCTTTATCAACCAGCACCGTCTCATAGATTTCTAGTGCAGCGGCGTAATCACCTTGCTCATGCATCTGATGAGCCAAAATCAATTGATTAATCGCTGTGGTTAGCGCCGCATTAGCATCAGACGAAGCCGCAGAACGCGCCTTTGACATCAAACGTTCGTCGACAGAAGACTCGACGCTGACCGAAGCAGGTCCCGGCGGAAGAATTGCGCAGCCGCTTAGCACAACGACGAAACTAAAAGATAAAATAATGTGGCTGAAATGCTTGCTCAATTGACTAATAAACCTATTTTATTATGCTGAGGCTAATATCACTGCAATGCTGAACAAGCAAGCGGTGTCATAGCATAGACCCTAATATAATAAACCATCTAAAGTTAAATCGGTATTGTTTTGAGCAGTGAAACTCTTTTTTATTCTAGCTAAAGCTCTTTTTTATTCTAACTGAAGTTCTTGTTTATTCTAGCTGAAGTTCCGCTTGATGATACAACCCTTTTCGATCAGTGCTTATACAGTCACTGACTCACTGGCCGCATTGCGGGAAACAACAAGACGTCACGAATCGATGCCGAATCCGTCAGCAACATCACTAAGCGGTCAATGCCGATCCCTTCGCCCGCAGTGGGAGGCAAACCATATTCTAAAGCCGCTATGTAATCGGCATCAAAATGCATCGCCTCGATATCACCGGCATCTTTCTCGGCCACTTGACGCTGAAAACGCTCCGCTTGATCCTCGGCATCGTTTAATTCTGAAAAACCATTGGCAATTTCTCGACCAGCAACAAAAAACTCAAATCGATCGGTGACAAAGCCATTATCATCATTGCGTCGCGCTAATGGCGACACCTCGGTGGGGTATTCGGTGATAAAAGTCGGCTCAATCAGCTTTTCTTCCACTGTTTTCTCGAAAATCTCGATCTGAATCTTACCTAAGCCATAAATAGGCTTAATCGGGATACCGAGATTATCTGCAATGCCTGCCGCTGAATCACGCTCAGACAAATCACTCAATGATAAATCAGGGTTATAGGCTAAAATTGATTCTAAAACAGTCATGCGTTTAAACGGTTGGCCAAAGTCTAACTGATAGCCTTGGTAATCGAGCACTGTTTTTGAAAAGACATTTTCGACCGCGGTACGTAACATCGCTTCGGTTAAGTCCATCAGATCGCGGTAATCCGCGTAGGCCTGATAAAACTCAATCATGGTAAATTCTGGGTTATGACGGGTCGATAAACCCTCATTCCGAAAGTTACGATTTATCTCGAACACCCGTTCAAAACCGCCGACGACTAAACGCTTTAAATACAGTTCGGGCGCAATGCGTAAATACATATCCATATCGAGCGCATTATGATGCGTAATAAAAGGCCGCGCTGTGGCGCCACCCGGAATCGCCTGCAACATCGGCGTTTCAACCTCCATGAAAGAGCGGGCTTCTAAAAATTGACGAATCTCTGTAATGATCCGTGAACGCAGAGCAAAAACGTCTCTGACATCTTGATTCATAATTAAGTCAACATAGCGCTGACGATAGCGAATTTCGGTATCCGCCAAACCATGAAATTTATCGGGTAGCGGTCGAAGCGACTTAGTCAGCAGTGCTGCAGATTCAATATATACGTACAGATCACCCTTACCCGACTTATGCACGGGCCCTGATGCGCCAACAATATCGCCAATATCCCAGCCTTTAATCGCCTGCGCCACTGCCTCGGGTAGTGACTTTTTATCAACGTATAACTGTATCTGGCCCGACACGTCCTGCAATACAATAAAAGGGCCACGCTTATTCATTACTCGCCCTGCTACACTGGCGGGACGATTTAACGCTTCTAAACTGGGTTTATCATGCTCGCCTAATTCAGCCTGCAACTCGGCAGCTAGACTGTTTCGACGGAAATCGTTAGGAAAAGCCTGTCCCTGGGTCCGCAAATCGGACAGCTTAGCTCGCCGTTCAGCAACTAACTTATTGTCTTCAGCTGCATTACTAGCTTCATTGCTATTATCAGTCATAATATTTGGACTCTTTATTTAGAGGTAAAGGTATTATCTCGCTCGTGTGATAACTGTCAACTTTATAATTTTCTGCTCTGTATGATCTTATTAATCACTGGCTACAAACCTTGTTTGAGTGATGCTTCAATAAATAAATCAATATCGCCATCAAGGACATTTTGACAATTACTGGTTTGAGCACCCGTGCGCAGATCTTTAATTCGCTGGTCATCTAACACATAAGATCGTATCTGACTGCCCCAGCCAATGTCTGACTTAGTGTCTTCAAGCGCTTGTTTTTGACTATTACGCTGCTGCAGTTCTAATTCATAAAGCTTCGCTTTTAGCATTTTCCAGGCTTTATCGCGGTTTTGATGCTGGGAACGATCACTTTGGCATTGTGCGACCGTGCCTGTCGGTTCGTGGGTTAATCTAACCGCCGAATCCGTTTTGTTAACGTGCTGCCCACCCGCACCCGAGGCTCGGTAAGTATCGGTACGAACATCGCTGGGATTAATTTCAACTTCAATATTGTCATCCACTTCTGGCGAGACAAAAATCGAGGCAAAAGAGGTATGGCGGCGACTGCCTGAGTCAAACGGTGACTTCCGCACCAAGCGGTGAACACCGGTTTCAGTGCGCAACCAACCATAAGCATACTCACCTTGAAAATGCACCGTAGCGCTTTTGATTCCAGCGACATCACCC
>CALCNB010000241.1 GCA_937897785.1 uncultured Cellvibrionales bacterium
CTGATCTGGCTATTATCGATAAACGCCGCCCGCAGGCGAATGTCGCTGAAGTCATGAATATTATCGGTGACGTATCAGGTAAAACTTGCCTGTTAGTCGATGATATTGTCGATACTGCAGGCACCTTGTGCACCGCTGCTGCCGCGCTTAAAGAACACGGTGCCGCCGCCGTTATTGCCTACTGTACTCACCCTGTACTTTCAGGCCCGGCTATCGAACGCATTGGTGACTCAGAGTTGGATGCCTTGGTGGTTACTGACACCATTCCTTTATCTCAAACAGCGATCGATACCGGAAAAATTCGCGTGTTATCGATGGCCAATATGCTGGCAGAGTCGATTCGACGTGTCAGTAATGAAGAATCTATTAGTGCGATGTTTCGCTAACGCGCTAATGTAACCGTTAAGCCTTTATTCGTGTGGCTTAACCCCTTAAACCCAACGCATGCTCCGGTCGCAGGACATCGTTGATAACAGACTGAGGTAATGATTATGTCTGATGCATATGTACTCGAAGCAACAAGCCGAGCCGACGCAGGGAAAGGTGCGAGCCGCCGCCTACGTCGTCTTGAAAATAAAGTCCCCGGTATTGTTTACGGTGGTAAGTCTGACCCCGTCAGCATTTCAATGGATCATGATCCACTGTTTCACCAACTTGAAAATGAAGCGTTTTTCTCTAGCATCATCCAATTAAAGATTGATGGCAAAGCTGAAGACGTATTGTTAAAAGACCTACAACGTCACCCTGCTAAGAATATTATTATGCATGCTGATTTTTTACGGGTTGATAAAAACCAAGCTATCGTCGTTCAAGTACCACTGCACTTTGTTAACGAAGACAGCTCTGTCGGCGTTAAAATGCAAGGTGGACGTGTTGCTCACCAAGCCAATGAAATTGAAATTCGCTGTCTACCCGGTGACTTACCTGAATACATCGAAGTTGACATGGCTGAAGTCGAAGTCGGTCAAGTAGTTCACTTATCCGATGTAACCTTGCCCGAGGGCGTCGTCAGCGTCGCACTGGGTCTTGGCGAAGAACACGACCTGGCCATTGCTAACATTTCGGCACCGAAAGCTGAAACTGAAATTGAAACTGACGATGACGCAGTCGCATCAGACGACGATGATGCTGCAACTGATGCAGGCGATGACGCAGAAGCTAAGGATTAGATTTCTTTGACGCTCGTGCTGTACGCGCGAGCGTCAAAGCATTCAGTTACCCTGTTCAACGGCAATATCAAGCATAATACGGTTTCCCGCTAGGTAACGACTATGACTGACACGACGCCTGTACGTCTGCTTGTTGGACTCGGCAATCCTGGTAGTGAATACAGCCAAACACGGCACAACGCCGGTTTCTGGCTGATTGATGAATTAATTCGCCGACTACCCAATAGCCAAGCCTTAAGCGAAGACAGTAAATTCCACGGCCGGAGTGGCCAGCTCATTATCGGCGGCCACAGTATTCGTCTGCTGCAACCCTCTACCTTTATGAATCGCAGTGGTTTATCGGTCGCTGCCTTAGCCAATTTTTATAAGATAGCACCCGAGGCAATTTTAGTCGCTCACGATGAGCTTGATATTGCACCGGGTACCGTTCGGTTAAAAATGGGCGGCGGTCACGGCGGCCATAATGGCCTAAGAGATATTATTTCTAGCCTTGGCAACCAAAAATATTTCGGCCGTTTACGTATTGGTATTGGCCACCCTGGCAACGCTAAGCAAGTCAGTAACTTTGTATTAAAAAAAGCTCCGAGCACCGAGCAGCGCTGGATAGAAGACAGCATTGATGAAGTGGTTCGGCATATTGAGGCCATCGTCAAAGGCGACTGGCAACTGGTGATGAATCAACTGCACAGCTTTAATGCGGCAGAAAGCGACTCCGAATGAGACAGTATTATGGGATTTAATTGCGGCATTGTTGGCCTACCGAATGTGGGTAAATCGACCTTATTTAACGCCTTAACCAAAGCCGGCATCGATGCCGAGAATTTTCCTTTTTGCACCATTGAACCTAACACGGGCATTGTGCCAATACCCGATCCACGCATCGACCAATTGGCCAGTATTGTCAAGCCCGAAAAAATTATTCCCACCACGATGGAATTTGTCGACATCGCCGGTTTAGTGGCTGGCGCCTCGAAAGGCGAAGGGCTTGGCAACCAGTTTTTAGGTAATATTCGTGAAACAGATGCGATTGCCCACGTGGTGCGCTGCTTTGACGATGACAACGTGATTCATGTCGAGGGCAGTATTAACCCCGCGGCCGACATTGAAGTGATTAACACCGAACTAGCACTGGCTGATTTAGACAGTGTTGAAAAAGCGCTGGTACGCTTTAGCAAAGCGGCCAAAGGCCAAGATGCCGATGCCATTGCAATGAAAGCGCTGTTAGAGAAAGTACAGCCGCATCTCGATGAAGCGAAACCTTTGCGCGCCATGAGTTTAACTGACGACGAACTAAAAAAACTCAAACCGCTGAGTCTATTAACCCTCAAACCGACCATGTACATCGCCAATGTCGATGAAGATGGCTTTGACAATAATCCTTACCTCGATCAAGTACGGGCCATTGCCGATGCTGAGTCGGCCGTGGTGGTGAGTATCTGTAATAAACTCGAGGCCGAAATAGCCGAGCTTGACGACGATGAACGCAATGAGTTTTTAGCCGACTTAGGCATGGCAGAAGCCGGCCTCGACCGCGTCATCCGCGCCGGTTATGACCTACTGGCGCTGCATACCTACTTTACCGCTGGCGTGAAAGAGGTGCGTGCCTGGACCATTCCTCTGGCCTCAAGCGCACCTCAAGCGGCGGGTAAAATTCACACCGATTTTGAAAAAGGCTTTATTCGAGCCGAAGTAATCGGTTTTGATGACTATATCGCCGGTAATGGCGAACAAGGGGCCAAAGATGCTGGAAAATGGCGCTTAGAGGGCAAAGACTATACCGTTGTCGATGGTGATGTGATTCACTTTCGGTTTAATGTGTAAACAAACGCCGCGCTTCTGACTTGACAAAAAAGCGGTCAATCGGGAGAATGCGCCTCCGCTTGTGAAAGTCCTAACGGCTAATCGCCGCTAAGCGACCAGATAAGCATTCTTCAATATGGCAAGGTAGCTCAGCTGGTTAGAGCACATCACTCATAATGATGGGGTCGGCGGTTCGAATCCGCCCCTTGCTACCATTGAATAAATCACCTAGCTAAACGCCATCAAAAAGCCATCGCGTCACCTAAACGTTTTGCATCATTCAAGCTCTGGGCGGCAAGCCATGCACCATGGTCAAAAACTGCATATCAGTACCAGCTCTACGGTGCTCAGACAGTGCTTGATAATCGGGATCGGCAAACCAGTCTCTAGCTTGCTGTTCAGAGGGAAAACTAAAAATGATCATGCGGCCTTCTCGTGGCGTCCCCTCAAGGGTATGTGCATGATCATCATAGGTAATAAACTCGCCACCGTATTTTTTTAGTAGTGGAAAAAATCCTTTCTCATAAACCCTGTATTCTTCTGCATTGGTGACATGTAAGTTAACGACCATATAGACGGGAACATCACTCATGTTATTTCCTCTAAATCCAGATTTCGATGTTGAATACCCTCTGCAAAAGACTATTACCGAAGGCGGCATATCATAATAACTTAGCGCTTGATCGCCAAGCTCTTAACTAAAGACAGAAAAAATCAGCCTAGACTAACAGCCATTATTTAGCGACGCTTAAATCGTTAAATCATCATAATAACGAATACTCGGCGCTGAGGCCATTAATGCCCCCAATGATTCCAAGGTGCCCTGCTCGGCTCGCCAAGCAACATAGGCCTCATAGTCGGCGCGGGTCTGCCATTGCTCTAGCAATATCAGATTCGCAGGATCATCTTGATTAGCCAACACCTTAACTTCTATACAACCCGTATAGCTGCGAGTATCAGGTAAAATCGCCTCAAAGGTAGCTTTTAATTCGTCGACACATTCAGGTTTGGCTTGAACTTCTAAAATGACCTTGATACTCATGATTTTTCCTAGATGATTTAATTGATTAATTATAAAAACTGTTGACCATCAAGCGCGGTTAGTTCAAACACTGGCAAGGTGCGTGGGTATTGATTTGCCCATTGTTGATAACGACTGTAAACAGGGGCATAGCGACAACAAATAGCGAACATAGCATCACGCTCAGCACCGCGTAAAGTTCGCACCTTCACGGGATACTGTCGACGCTTGTAACGAATCTCGGCCTGTGAATTGGCACGTAAATTATGCGCCCAGTGTGGATCGATGCGCGTACCACCTCGTGAACCAACTACCAACAAACTGCCAGTGCCGGTAGGAAAAACGGGCAATACTGTCGAGCGAGCCAAGCCTGTTTTTCTTCCTGTCGAGGTCAATATGCAAGGGTTGTTATAGCCTGATTTATCGTCTTTAGTGAACACCCAAATAATGGGCGAGAACGATAGCCAGCGCACACACCAGACATCGGTGATGCGACCTATATTAGAGCCACCAAACCACCGGATGAATCTCTGTACAGGGGATATTTTCATAACTTAATTAAGCGGTTTTACCGCGATACCATGAATCGATGAACGCACGATGGCCGGCACTGAGTCAGGCATAGCGTCACGCTGAATTTTGACAAACTCAAAACCTGCCCTGAGCATGGCCTTTTCTGTTTCACGATTAAGATGGCAATTGCCAGCGAATTTTCGCCACAAGGGAGTCAACCACTCTTGCCAGCGACGCGCTTTTGAATCGGTTTTCGCGGCAACATGCTCGATAAAAAGATAACGACCACCCGGTTTTAAAACACGATAAATTTCAGCTAAGCTACGATCAATATTCGTAACTGAACAACACACCAGTGATGCTATAACGTAGTCAAAGCGGTTATCATCAAAAGAAAGTTGCTCGGCTTTGGCATTACTGATACATACATCATTACGCTGACTTGTTGCGGCTTTTTTTTCTAATTGATTGCGCATCGCAGCATCAGGCTCAGACAATAACAAGCGAATATTACCACTCGGATAATAAGCCAAATTAGCACCCGTGCCCGCGCCAATCTCTAACACTTCGCCTGTCACTTCAGCTAATAGCTCAGTCCGCCAATCATGCAAGCAAGCTTTTTCAAGTCCTGACATAAACCGATCATAAAAAAAGGTATTTAATGCCGACACTGCGCGCACTCCTAAAGCGTGGTTGACTCATATGAGTCTGAGGAACTATTTTCCTTGGAA
>CALCNB010000242.1 GCA_937897785.1 uncultured Cellvibrionales bacterium
TAAATCGCAGCGGCGCTGAAATTCATCGCGCCGCGCATCTAGCAACTGCCGCGTTGCTGGCGTGAAACACTGCAAGGCGGCGTGTTGCGCCATGGTCGACATAGAAATAAATAGATTTTGCGCCAATTTCTCTAAGCCTGGCAAGGCCCATTCGGGTGCCACCAGCCAGCCTAAGCGCCAGCCTGTCATACCAAAATATTTAGAGAAACTGTTAATGACAAACGCCTGATCGGTCAATTCTACAATAGACGTGATCGCCCGCTCGGTACCTGCCGATCGAAAATCTAAACCATGATAAATTTCATCGACGACCAGCTGTCCACCCTGCTGATCAACCGCCTTGAATAATGCGCCTAAAGCTTCTCGAGACAAAGCCGCACCGGTAGGGTTCGCTGGGCTAGCCACTAAGGCGGCAACCGTGGGTGGATGGCCGTCTTGACTTTGACGCCAATACTGATTAACCAACTCATCCGTCAATTGAAAACCGTGCTCAGGACCCACTGGCACTAACTGTGACTCACCTTCCATAAGGTGAATAAAATTAGAGTTACAAGGGTAACCGGGGTCGGTCATCAATACGCCCCGCCCCCGATCAACCAATAAGGCTGAAATCAATAATAAAGCGCCCGAGGCGCCGGGCGTAATCATGACCCGTTTGGGATCAATGTCGACGCCGTAGTCGCTGCGATAGTAATCAGCGATTGCCTGGCGCAAAGACCACAAGCCATTAGCGTCGCTGTATTGCGTCTCACCCCGTGTCAGAGCGGCGATACCAGCCTCAATGATAGCGGGGGCCGTGGTGAAGTCAGGCTCACCCGCTTGCATATGAACAATATCGCGACCCTGTGCCTCTAGCACTTTTGCACGGGCCAACATTTCAACCACTTGAAAGGGTTTAATAGCACTGACGCGCTGACTCATCGGCGACTTCATCGTAGGCACTGCCCGCAATTAAATACTCCAAAAACAAAAAAAACGCCCATAAATCAGTTACTCAGACATGATTTGATCATTATCTTTATTCTACCCCATTCGACGCAAGCACGTGAATAGCGTCTTCGCTCACTAAAAAATCAGCTGCCTTGACGCTATCGACTGCAAAATTAACGTCAACAGACTAAAAATCGGTAGCTTGCTGGCAACTTTTCTGCTAAATTCCCCCCGCTTTTAAAGAAGGTAGTTTTGTACCAAGCAAAAACGATTCTTAAAGCTTAAGATGGTTCTTTTTTGCTCAAAATCGCCTTGCATCATCGATTGAACGAGAGATTTTCAAAATGGCGCGTAAGAAGAAAACCGGCTCAGAGACTTTTCAAAATTTCACCCCTTATAAACCTAAAAAAGGTGAAGAGTACATGGGTGAACCCCAACGGGATCACTTCAAGTCAATTTTGATCGACTGGAAGTCTCAATTAATGGAAGAAGTTGATCGTACCGTCAGCCATATGAAAGACGAAGCCGCCAATTTTCCTGACCCCGCTGATCGTGCCACTCAAGAGGAAGAATTCAGTCTTGAGCTTCGTGCCCGTGATCGAGAACGAAAACTGATTCGAAAGATTGACGCTACCATTGATCTTATTGATTGCGATGATTACGGCTTTTGCGATATGTGCGGCATTGACATCGGGATTAAACGCTTAGAAGCCCGTCCCACGGCAACGCTTTGTATCGACTGCAAGACGCTTGACGAAATTAAAGAAAAGCAGCAACTGGGCTAACACAACCACTCACAGCTTAAGCCTGCCGTTAACGAGCAAACCCTTCAACCGTCTCAGCCGCTTGTAATCAGGCTCGCCATTCGGAATAATCATCGGTTATGCAACCCCAAACGCCTCGACCCTATATTGGTCGCTTTGCCCCCTCGCCCACCGGACCTTTGCATGCAGGCTCACTGTTTGCGGCACTCGCCAGTTACCTTGACGCTAAAGCCAATAACGGCCAGTGGTTGCTCCGAATTGAAGATGTCGACACCTTGCGCAATGTCGAGGGTGCCTGTGAAATGATTATTCAAAGCCTGCGCAACCATGGACTGGATTGGGACGGGGATATCCTCTACCAAGCCGATAAGGACGTCTATTATCAAGCGGGACTGGATCAATTGACCAACCAAGGTCAAGTGTATTACTGCGACTGCACGCGCGCTAAATTGCGCGAGTATCCAGGCCCCTACCCCGGCTTTTGTCGCCAGAAAAAAAAGGTCGCTTATACCGATGCTAGCACCCATACGCCGGCCAGTCATGCCATTCGCCTTTATTGTGGTGAACAACAATATAGTTTCAACGATCGTGTCTTAGGTCCGCAATCCTTCAATATGCAGACGCTTGGCGACTGCATCTTAAAACGCCGCGATTCCTTATTTGCCTATCAACTGGCCGTGGTCATGGACGATGCAGCACAAGCGATTACGCATGTGGTGCGCGGTGCGGATCTATTAGAATCAACCGCATGGCAAATCGCCTTGCAACAATCGCTAAATTTACCACCGGTTAACTATGCCCACTTACCCGTCATTACCTTAGCGAACAGTGCGCAAAAGCTGAGTAAACAAACCGGCGCCGCCGCCTTAAACGACCAATGCGCCAATAAAAATCTGCTGCGGGCACTGCAGCAATTAAATCAGCCGCTGCCGCTGAGTCCTGAGCAATTGCCAATAGAGGCGATCATCACTTGGGCTATCGAGCACTGGGATATCGAAAGAGTAAGAGAAAGGTGATATAAATCAATAGATTAAAAATATGTACTGTATGCCTCGACAATCATTATGAGTTAAATATACTCACAAAAAGTGAAAAATAGTCGCATTTTCTGTTACAAAGGGTTACATTTAACGCATGATTTCTTTGCTCAATCCGTGCCCATAGCAAGCAAATTCGCTAAACTGCACGGTCTGAAATAAAACTAGGTGTCCCAATCTATGCCAAGTAATATTACCGCCAATATCAATACCGCTGAACTTGCCAGCAAGGCTGATGATCACCCGC
>CALCNB010000243.1 GCA_937897785.1 uncultured Cellvibrionales bacterium
AAAATGCCCCGTAGCGCTTTTGATTCCAGCGACATCACCCGCCGACGCTTCAATTAAGTCAACTTTCAAGCCTTTTGCCTCACCCCAGCGCAAGTACATGCGCAATAACATTTCTGCCCAATCTTGCGCTTCAGTCCCACCAGAGCCGGATTGAATATCAAGGTAAGCATGATTAGGATCCATCTCACCTGAAAACATACGGCGGAACTCTAACTGCTCTAACAACTGCTGCAAGGTGGCCAATTCACTATCAACCGACTCTAAAGCGTCTGGATCACCATCTTCTATCACCAATTCGAGCAAATCACGCGTATCGTTGATGCCCACATCAAGATTATCAATCACACCAACCACAGCTTCGAGTGCCGCACGCTGGCGGCCTAGTTCTTGTGCTTTTTGGGGATTGTCCCAAACTGAGGGTTCTGCTAGCTCTAATTCGACTTCGGTCAGTTGCTCTTGTTTCTGAGCATAGTCAAAGATACCCCCGAAGCACTTCTACACGCGCTCGAAGATCTTTTAAGCTTTGCTGTTGCGGATTGGTTTCTAACATGAAAAATAGGACTCTTTAACGAAATAAACAACCTTCGAATGACGCATTCATTGCGTTATAGCCCTGTGAATGCGATTAAAGGCTGCACAGCACTGAGCTATCTCGAATTAATTCAAATTATGAGGGCTATTATACTCAAATGACTTTCCATGAGCGAGTAAATAATAGTGATCAAAGTCATCGCCCAATAAAAACCGGTATCGCCTCAGCACCGATAAAATCGCTTTAGCGCATTAATAGACCACAAATTGCTTGACAGTTAAGCGGCTAAATTGACAATAGACTGGTGGCAATTAACAATAGCGCTTCTGGCTCAAGGGTCTGCCTTTAAAAAGCCCATAAAGTCACGAAATAGCGTCAATCATTCATGACTCATCACAGGTAACACGACCATTATGCGAGCACAGCTTATCCGTTCAGACGATATCACGACTTTACTTTGCGACACCCTGGTTATTCCTTTTTTTAAAGATTTAACACTTAATGCTGATAGCCGTACTATTAATAAGGCAACCGGCAAACAGTTAAACCAATTACTCGCCAGTGATGACTTTAGCGGCCAACTGGGTCAAACCACCCTACTATTACTGCCCAACGGCGTTAAAGCGCAGCGCATTTTACTTTGGGGCCTCGGCGATAAAGACAAGCTGAGTCGTCAATTATGGAGTCGTGCTGCCGACAGTCTGGCCGCAACCTTAAACCAACAAAAAATTAAACATGCCGCCATCTTAGGCAGCTTAAAATTACCGCGTACGGTAGCAAGTGCCTGGTCGATGCAACAACTGGTTAGCCGTATCAATCGCAGCAGCTACCGATATTCGACCACAAAAGCCAGCGTCAAGGCCAAGCAATCAACGCTGACTAAAATCAGTATCGTTAATGCCGAAAACACGGCGGCCAATAAACGTGCGATTAAAGCCGGTATTGCAATCGGCAAAGGCATTAATACTGCTCGCGAATTAGGTAACTTGCCCGGCAACATCTGTACGCCAAAATATTTATCCAGTGAAGCACGAAAGCTTGGTCGACAACATGCCGCCATTAAAACCACGGTACTGGGTGAAAAACAAATGAATCTGCTCAAGATGGGCTCTTTACTCTCGGTGGGCCACGGCAGTGTTGAAGAATCGCAGTTCATTATTATGAACTATCAAGGTGGAAAAAAGAGTCAGCAGCCGCATGTATTAGTCGGCAAAGGTATCACCTTTGACAGTGGCGGCATTAGCCTCAAGCCCGGCGCTAAAA
>CALCNB010000244.1 GCA_937897785.1 uncultured Cellvibrionales bacterium
CCCGCATCAGCGTCGAAGCCTTTGAACGTATCGACGTAGTATTGAGCCGTGTTCGGCCATGTGCCTTCCGGATGGGGGAAGTCGCTACCCCACATGATTTGCTTGAGGCCAATTTGATCTTTCAAATCCAGGTCGCGCCGTGGTACGCAGGATGCACCGATGCCGCAGTTTCGAGCGAAATAATCGCTCGGTGCCATCGTGAGATGAGAGCGGAAATCACCAAGCTTGGCCGAGAATTGAACATCGGTGTAGTTGTGATCAAGCAGCATCAGCCATGAAGGGACCATGAACATGGTGCCGCCCTCGACGACCATGGCCTTGAGACGCGGGAAGCGCTCGAATACACCGCCCCACAACATGAAGGTGAGCGGTCGATAGAGCCAGAACATAACTTCTGAAACATAAGCCCCCATAGCGCCCGGGAGTTCGTCACTGCGATCTTCAGTCGGGAAGGCGGGTCCAAAGTATTCACTGTGCGGTGCTGGTCCGGAGTGGAAGTGAATCACAATGCCAAGGTCCTGACAGGCTTCCCAGAACGGATCGTATTTAATGTGATTGTAGCCATCAAACTCATTGGTCATCACCGGAATCATGACATGACGATAACCGTTTTCGGCACACCAGCGAACATTAGTTATGGCGGTATTGACGTCCCAAAGCAGGGGAATCACTGCGACGCCAAAATGCCGATCGGGGTTGTTGGCGCAGAATTCCGATAACCAGCGATTATGTGCCATGGCGCCCGCCCACTGCAGTTCGGGTACCATATCTTTGGTTGGCATCGACAGGCCCGCACCAAAGGGAGGAGTATTGATCTCGGTGATGCCATCGGGAAAGATAATTTCTGCTGCGATACCGTCGGCATCCAGCATTTTCACTCGTTCTTTGTAATCCCACGCGCCGGTGAGCTGTTGCTCAATGCCTTTGCGCCAATCGTCGTTAATTTCCTTTATTAAGAAGCTTTCGGACGCTTTTTGCGACATTTCTATAGTGATTGGTACCGCCATATCAAGCATCTCATGATACTTTTCTTCGGTGTAGTCCTTGTACTGGGCAATAGGTAGGCCAGCGTGGCAGTCGGATGAAATTACAATAAAATTTTCCATAACTTAACCTAATCTTTTTATATAACTAATATAGGGGTTTAATCGCAGCATAAAAATATGCGCAAAGTTAATTCGACTTCACCAATCGAACCGGTGTTGAATCACCATCGTCGTAAAATTGATTGAACCATTTTCGATATTTAGCAATCGGGCCATCACCGTCACAAAGTATAGGGTTCGGCTGGTAAATTTTATGCTCCCAGATAGGCACATCATGTCCGACTTGCTCAACCACGTTGTCTTGCACTACTTTAGCAAAAAATGCAGCCGTTTCATCTTGGTCGGCAGGAGAAGCGAATATCCATCGCATTGACACTCTGCTTTCATCAATAGGGGTAATAGTACCCTGCATAAACAACACAAAACCTCGATCAAATGTCTGGTATGTCATGCCTGGACCACAACTTGTCGTTGATAACGCACTTTTCTCCCATTTCTCACCCGTGGTATCAAGGACGCCATTTTCATCCTGAGCAGGCACCTTCGAAATCATCGTTGTGACGCGATGGTGGCCTTTTAATTGAATCTCGGCTTTGGGCATCTCGATACTGCTGTGCACATAAACAAAATGCGCAATATCAACGCCATTTTCACCCGTCTCCTGTACACAGGTGTTTATCTCCCACTCATACCTTCCTGTCTCTTTCCAATCAGGGCTATTAAGATAAGGGACCTCATCAACATCAAAGATAGGCGCTAACTTTCTAGGGTGATACCAAGCAAAGATAGTTCCATTAATTTCTCTGATGGGATAGCCATCGATGCATGGCTTATCTTTAACCTTCGTCGGTATATTCTTAGCATAGGGAACACTGGTACACATGCCGTCGCCATCAAACTCCCAACCATGAAAAGGACAGGCGATAGACTCCCCATGGACTTCACCACCATGACCCAAATGAGCACCCAGATGCGGGCAGAAAGCGTCAAGCAATACTGGTATGCCGGTCTCCGTTCTGTAAAGGACTAGATCCTTAGCAAAAAAGTAAAGCGGCTTTACCTCTTTGATACTTAGCTCATCGCTGAAGGCAACCGCATACCAACCAAACGGGATAGGTAAGCTGGTTTTTTTCATGGCGTTACTCCTTACTCTGCTTTATTCGTCAACTAGCCTAATGAAGGGGCGACGGGGTTAGTGCGATTAAAAATCGAGTCCATACGCAATTTAATTTTCGCCTCGGTATCTTCATTCATTGGGCTGATCCAAAACTGCTCATTGCGCAAACCCTGCAAAGCTGTTTGAGCCACCTCATCGGGGTGGGTGGTTTTTAATTCCATACCAAACTGCTCCATCATTTCTCGCATATCATCGACCGATTTAATTCCTGAATCATTCGCATCCCCTTTATCAAGCTCGGCAGGTCTTACTCGATCAGAATTAAATAAGCCGGTATCCACCACATAAGGACCCGGGAATAAAGCGTTGACTTTAACTAAATCTTGAGCCGCACTGATTTGATAATAAAGTGCCTCAGTGATAGCCTGCACTGAGGCTTTGGTAGCCGTATAAATAGGTGAATCTGGCAACACCATAAACGCGCCATTGCCTGAACCCGTAATCACCATATGGGCTTCTTGTTGCTGTGCCATTAAGCGCGGCATAAAAGCATTAATCGAGTTGATCACACCCCACACATTGACATTAAATGCCCACTGCCAATCTTGCTCGGCATACTCCCACATTGCACCCCCTTCACCAGCACCTATGCCGGCATTGGCAAAGACTAATTGGGCGCCACCTAATTCATCAAACGCCTTAATCGCGAGTGCCTTAACGCTATCGGCCGAACTGACGTCACAAAAACTGCTGTGCGCATCGATGCCAGCAGCAGATAAATCTGCCTGCGTTTGGGTTAAAGCGGCTTGGTCGACATCGGCAATTAAAACCCTACCGCCCTCACGACCAAGTGCAAATGCCAGTGAACGCCCCACACCGCTTGCGCCGCCAGTGATGACGGCTAATTTATGCTTAAAGTCTTGCATTTTTTATTTTCATTATTATACCAGTGAGAACTTCATCGGATTTCTACGGCACTAAGACTTTTTTGGACCACCCTGATCACCCAACCACCGCGAGCCACCAATAGTGTCAGCGAATGGCCAAAAGCCTTTAGGATCTAAAGCACCTTCCAAGGTGATTTTCCGATCAAGAAAAATAGGCGTCCATAAATACGCATCTAACTGTTCACGCATGGGCAATTGGCTAGCAATGGGGTCCCAAGGACTATCACGTAAAATTAATTGGCCCTGCACTTTTTCTTTATAGGCAGTACCGTATTTAGTGAAGACCTTCACCACATGCGGCGGAAAATCATAGGACTCTGGCTGGTCATCCACAGCACGCGAGCACTTTATCCACCATTCATTTAGCTCAAACTCTGGGCCGTTATCTTCAACGCCAACCACCTCACCTTTAAATTCGGCAAAGGTATGACCCTGATGAGTGGTCTTAGCCGATACATAATTCATCAAGCGATAGTAGCTCGTCTCAGCTGGAAATTTAGGCTGGCCGGTCTTTTCGCGGCTAATGAAAATCGCTTGCTCTTGGTCAATGCCAAAACCAAGACAATATTCGCCTGCTACCCCGTCGTAATCGGCGTCGACATTAATCACGATACCGTACTCTGGCTCACCCTGAACGGGAAAATTATAAAACGTCAGCCGTACTATTGGTTCAGCCCCGACTGATAATCCGGGCGGCAACAATTTAGCAATGCATTCGGCATCGGTGCGGTAGTTCACCTTAAGCATAGGCCAGTTTAAAATATCGCCAGGATTGCCTTGCGGGGCGGTGGTGGAATCAGCCATTTATTTGTCTCCAATCGTATCGATGCCTAACTAGTTTAGAGGCTATATTTTAAGAAGGTTATTAAAGGTGCAGTTTATTTTTAGCGATGCGGCTTCGCAATGACTTTTACTCTCGGTGAGGGAAATGTAATGTCTATTGAGGTCAGTCAATAGACATTACATTTACTGAAACTTGTGATATGAAAAATGCCTGTTCAAATTTGAAAAATAATTAAGTAACAATCACCGCTAAAATAGCGAATGATGCGTTTTCTAACCCACCTATTTTCGATGAGTTAATAAAGGTCTTATGCGATGAGCCTCGATACAACCATTCAGCACCACCAAGCCACCATTAATGGCATTAGCATGCATTATGTAGAACAGGGCCAAGGCCTACCGGTGATTCTCTGTCATGGCTTTCCGCACACTTGGTATAGCTGGCGACACCAAATGCCCGCTATTGCTAACGCTGGCTTTCGCGTCATAGCGCCTGATTTGCGAGGCATGGGCGGCACAGAGGGCCCCGCTCAGCCCGAAGAATACGGCTTGCCGCAAATCAATGCTGACTTGATCGGGCTTTTGGCCCATTTGGATGAATCTAAAGCGATTTTTGTGGGTTTAGATTTCGGTGCATTTGCCATTTATGACCTCGCACTCATGCATCCCGACAAAGTGATTGCCGTGATTGGCCTAGAAAACCCCGCCGCACCGCATAACCCTGCGGTGCCACCGCTGACAGAGTATGCCGCCATGGCCGAAAACCACTTTTTGCATATTGAATACTTTCGTGAACCGGATGCGGCTGATATTGACCTGCACGCCCATACCCGCGAGTTTTTATCGCAGGTTTACTATGCCTTAAGTGGCGATTACGATTTTGGCCAAGTGATGGCGCATCCACCTGGGATCTCCTATCGAGAAGCTCTGCCCAGCCCGCCCCCGCTACCATGGCCCTGGCTCTCTGAAGCCGATATGGATGTTTATGAAGCGGCTTATCTCGCCTCTGGCTTTACAGGTGGCTTAAACTGGTACCGTTCAATGGATATTAAGTGGCAACAACGTAAAGCTTTAGAAGGGGTTACCAGCGAAGTGCCCGCCTACTTCATTGG
>CALCNB010000245.1 GCA_937897785.1 uncultured Cellvibrionales bacterium
ACCAAACACACCGCCATTAGTAATCGTAAACGTACCACCGGTCATATCGTCGATGCTCAATTTACCGTCTGCCGCTTTACCCCCAAATTCTCGAATTTTACTTTCGATACTCGCTAGACTCATGCTGTCAGTATCGCGTAATACTGGCACGACTAAACCTCGATCACTGGAAACAGCGACGCCAATATCATAATAGCCATGGTAGACAATATCTTGCTCATCTATCGAGGCGTTGACTGCAGGAAAACGCTTAAGCGCTTCTGTTGCAGCTCGAACGAAAAACGACATAAAACCTAAACGGGTGCCATTATGCGTTTTCTCAAACTGCGCTTTATACTTGGCTCTTAGCTCCATCACAGGCTGCATATTGACTTCATTGAAGGTGGTCAGCATCGCCGTTGTTTGGGTCGCATTTAACAACCGTTCAGCCACCCTAGCCCGCAAACGCGTCA
Source organism: uncultured Cellvibrionales bacterium (assembly GCA_937897785.1). Taxonomy (GTDB): domain Bacteria; phylum Pseudomonadota; class Gammaproteobacteria; order Pseudomonadales; family UBA7434; genus UBA7434. The sequence goes on from CALCNB010000245.1 coordinate 453, forward strand.
TAGGCACACGTCGTTCGGTTCGATCGCCCGAAAACTCGGCCTCAGCAATGGCAGTTGGCGCCGATGGCGTATCTTTAACTGCCTCTGTGCTTGAGGCCTTACGCTGTTCAATGACGGCTTGTACGTCCTCCTTAGTCACCCTGCCGGCTTTTCCAGTACCGGTAACTTCGTCACTTTCAACTTTATTTTCAGCCATCATTTTTTTCGCCGCAGGACTGATAATAAGCTCGGCAGTACCGGCACTCGCCTCGGCTTCTAGCTCATTAATACCGACCGCTGGCGGGGGTGATTCTGCTATCTCTCCCGCCTCAAAATGTGCGATCAATTCATCACTGATCACCGTTTCGCCCTCAGGCTTTAATATGTCGGCTAACGCACCTTGCGCGGGAGCATTAATTTCAATGACGACTTTATCGGTCTCTATATCAGCAATCAACTCATCCCTTAGGCAAGCTTCACCGGGCTTCTTATACCAAGTAGCAATAGTTCCATCGGTCACTGACTCAGGAAATGAGGGGGCTTTAATCTCAATAGTCATAAGGTAATGCTCTTCACATAAATGCTTAATTAATAGGCTTTCGGCCAAGCTAAAATCTTTACTCTAAGGGTAATTCTAATGCAATCGAGACCAATCGTTTCTGTTGCTGTAAATGCAAAGCCATATAGCCTGCCGCCGGTGAAGCAGATGACTGACGACCCGCAAAACTCAACGGCAAATCTTTATTAATAAGATCCAATACACGGCGCAAGCGGTGCTGACTAGTATACCATGCACCCTGATTCTTAGGCTCCTCCTGACACCAAACCACACTGTCAAGGCGACTATAATCAGCAATAGCGGCAAACATTTCTGCATCAGGAAAAGGATACAACTGCTCTAATCGAATAATCGCAATGTGGTCGAGTTGATGCTCGCGCCGCGCCTCTAATAAATCAAAGTAAACTTTACCGCTGCAAATAACTAGCCGCTTAACATTGCGCGAATCAATCTCGTCGATTTCAGCAATGACGTTATGAAATTGACCGTCTGCAAAATCTTCTAAACTTGACGCCGCTTGTTTGTGACGTAATAAACTTTTAGGCGACATAATAATCAACGGTCGTCGCAGTGGACGAATGGCCTGTCGGCGCAGTAAGTGAAAAATTTGAGAAGAGCTGGTCGGGGTACAAACTTGAATATTATGCTCTGCACACATTTGTAAATAACGCTCTAGCCTTGCTGACGAATGTTCAGGACCCTGTCCCTCATAGCCATGCGGCAATAACATGGTCAAACCACATAAACGGCCCCACTTGTGCTCACCACTGGCAATAAATTGGTCAATGACCACTTGGGCACCATTAGCAAAATCACCGAACTGGGCTTCCCAAATCACTAAGCCGGTTGGGCTGGTTGTCGCATAGCCATACTCAAAACCTAACACCGCCATTTCAGACAAAAGGGAATCATAGATTTCAAATTCCGCTTGGCTTTCTTGCATAGCACCCAGAGGAATATAGGTTTCGGCTGTCTGCTGGTCATGCAATACAGCATGACGGTGAGAGAACGTTCCTCGACCGACATCTTGTCCTGTTATTCTGACGGGGTAACCTTGCTCGAGTAAGGTCGCATAAGCCAGTGTTTCGCCAAAGCCCCAATTACCGGGCATAGCACCGGCGCCCATTTTAATACGATCCTCAATGATCTTTGAAACTTGCCGTTGCAGTGCAAACCCTTCTGGCACTTGTGAAACCGATTGGGCTAACTGCTGAAGCTTTTCAAGCGGGTATCGAGTGTCACCACGCACTTCCCAGTCGTGTGCTAGGTAAGGTGTCCAATCGACAAATAATTCCTCATTAGGCTTTTTTACCAGACTTTTCACTACATGATCACCGGCTTCTAGCGCTTGGCGATAATCGTCTTCCATTTGTCGCACGTCTGATAAACTAATAGTGCCTTCCTCAACTAATTTTCTCGCATAGATTTCACGCGTAGTCGGTTGAGCCTTAATCGCGTTATACATTAAGGGTTGTGTGCCTGACGGTTCATCGGCCTCGTTATGGCCACGCCGACGATAACAGAGTAAATCAATCACCACATCACGCTTAAATTGTTGACGAAAATCTAACGCCATCTGTGTCACAAACAAGACAGCCTCTGGATCATCACCGTTAACATGAAAAATAGGCGCCTGCACCATCTTGGCACAGTCAGTGCAATACTCAGTGGATCGGGCGTCTTCAATATGCGAGGTGGTAAAACCTACTTGATTATTAATCACAATATGAACCGAGCCACCGGTTTTATAGGCGCGAGTCTGTGACATCTGAAACGTTTCCATGACCACGCCTTGCCCAGCAAAAGCCGCATCGCCATGCATAATAATAGGAATAACCTGATCACGTTCAATATTTTTTCGACGATCTTGTCGAGCGCGAACCGAACCCTCAACCACGGGGGAAACCACTTCAAGATGGGAGGGATTGAATGCCAATGCCAAATGTAACTCACCACCAGCCGTCATCACATTAGATGAGAACCCTTGATGATACTTCACATCACCAGAGGAGTTAAAAATAGCCTTACCTTCAAACTCATCAAATAATTCTGAAGGTTGCTTACCTAAGGTATTAATCAAAACATTCAACCGACCTCGATGGGCCATGCCGATTACAATTTCTTTTGCAGCATAAGAG
>CALCNB010000246.1 GCA_937897785.1 uncultured Cellvibrionales bacterium
CGATGCGGTCTCCGGAGATTCCTATATCTGCGATTATGGGGCTGCTTCCGGATCCATCATAGACAGTTCCACCTTTAATAATGATGTCGATGGCGGGGTGGTTGTAACGGCCAGTCATAACCCGGTTGATTATAACGGTATGAAATTAGTCAAACGTGGCAGTCAGCCCATTAGTGGCGATACGGGCTTGCTGGATATTAAGGCTTTAGCGGAATCGGGAGATTTTAAGCGCTCTGATTCTACTGCTGGCATTACTCCCTTAGAGAGCCGGCCGGCTTATTTAGCGCATTTATTGAGTTATATTGATGTTGACGCCTTAGCGGGACTCAAAATTGTCTGTAATGCCGGTAATGGCGGTGCGGGCTTAGTGATTGATGCGCTCGAGCCATTACTGCCGATTGAATTTACTAAAGTATTTAATCAGCCTGATGGGAATTTTCCGAATGGCATTCCTAATCCACTGCTGTTTGAAAATCGACAGCCAACCATTGATGCTGTTGTTGCGGCCAAAGCGGATTTTGGTATTGCTTGGGACGGTGATTTTGATCGATGTTTTTTCTTTGATGAAAAGGGTCAGTTTATTGAAGGCTACTATATCGTTGGTTTGTTAGCGGAGGCATTTTTACAAAAAACGCCAGGCCAAGCGGTGGTGCATGACCCACGACTCACTTGGAATACCTGTGACATTGTCAATAAATTAGGCGGTAAGCCTATCATGAGTAAAACAGGCCATGCATTTATTAAAGAACGTATGCGCCTAGAAGATGCGGTCTATGGTGGCGAGATGAGCGCGCATCATTATTTCCGTGATTTTGCTTATTGCGACAGCGGTATGATCCCTTGGCTATTAATCGCTGAATTGGTCGCCAAAAAAGGTCAGCCCCTGTCGAGCTTGGTCAGCGAAATGATAAGTAATTATCCCGTTAGCGGTGAGATCAATCGAACCGTTGCCGATGCAGATGCCGTGATTGCTTCCATTCTCGATGACTATCAAGCATCGGCGATTGATGTCGATTACACTGATGGCGTTAGCGTTAGTTTCGATGATTGGCGTTTTAATATTAGAAAATCTAACACTGAACCACTGCTGCGACTCAATGTTGAATCCCGCGGCAATATGGCATTAATGCAAGCAAAAACCGAAGAGTTATTGGCTAGGATTCAGTAAGTTTGAGTAAACGCAATGATTCAACTGCCTTTATGTATTTCAATAAATTGCTCGCACCAATAAGCGGTGGTTGCATCGGTGGTTGAATTGGTGGTTGAATTGGTGGGTGAATCGCTAGATCCTTGACTGTCTTCAGGTTCAGCCTTTAACGCGGCCAGAATTGGACTGCTCAGTTGCTTGCCTAGCTCGACGCCCCATTGATCAAAAGCATTAATACCCCATATCACACTTTGGGCAAAAACTTTGTGTTCATACAGTGCTACCAATGCGCCTAAATTACTGGGGGTGAGTTTTTCCATAGTGATAATCGTATTAGGCCGATTGCCGGGGCTGGCTTTGTGAGCGCCGAGTCGTTTGGCTTCTTCAACCGAAGCACCACTATCGAGTAATTCCTGTTCGGCGGCAGCAATGGTTTTTCCTTCGGTCAAGGCCTTGCTTTGGGCTAAACAATTGGCAACTAAATGCGCTTGTTTATGTTCGTTCTCCGAGTGACTGCTTAACGGCAGTATAAAGTCAACTGGAATATTTTCGGTGCCTTGATGAAGTAATTGATGGAACGAATGCTGGCCAATCGTGCCAGCACTGCCCCAGATGGTTGCACAAGTTCGATGGCTTACCAAATTTCCTTGTTTATCGACTTGTTTACCGTTGCTTTCCATGACGAGTTGTTGCAAGTAGTCCGGCAGTAGGCGCAGTTCGTGGCTATACGGTAATACGGCGATGCTGTGAGCGTTGCAGCGATTGATATACCAAATTTCTAATAAAGCCAAAAGCACGGGCAGGTTTGTGCTGATTGGACTTTGCGAAAAATGCTGATCCATACTGTGTGCGCCAGCAAGTAAGTCGCAATAATTTTGGTAGCCAGTGGCGATGGCAATGGGCAAGCCAATCGCCGACCAAAGCGAGTATCGACCCCCGACCCAGTCCCACATGGGCAAGATGTTTTCGGGTGCAACGCCAAATTCAATGGCTGCTTTTATATTGGAAGACACAGCAATAACATGTTTTGGTAAGTCATCATTGGTCATTTCAGTTAACAGCCATTGCCGAGCAGACAAGGCATTTTCCAGTGTCTCCGTGGTATTAAACGACTTCGATGAAATAATGATTAAGGTATTTGATGGCGATAAAGCTTGTAAGGTGCACTCGAGGTCGCGAGGATCAACATTGGCAACAAAATGCACCTTGGGACCATCGGCATAGTTAGCCAGTGCATGACAAATCATTCTTGGGCCTAGGTCTGAACCACCGATACCGATATTAACAATATCCGTAATCGTTGCATCATCTCGACCACGCCATTGTTCCGTTCTGAGTTGTTCACTGATGCGATTAATTTCGTGCTGTGTTGCCGTCACTTCAACACGATTTTGTAAGTTTTCGGGAAGCCTGAGTGCGGTGTGATGGGCTGCACGCTGCTCAGAATTATTGAGTTCAGCCCCATGAATAAGTAATTGGATCTGCTCAGTTAAATGTTTCGATTCGGCGATTGTAAGCAGTTCATTTAAGACTGCTTGGCTGATGCAAGCTCTTGAAAAATCAATGACTATAATGAAAGAGATTTGGGAAATATTTTATAATAAAGATACTCAATTATTGCAAAAAA
>CALCNB010000247.1 GCA_937897785.1 uncultured Cellvibrionales bacterium
TTAAAAAATTATTATCTAAGGGAAAATAAACATGAAAAGTTTTTTTAAATCTTAATTTTTTAAATATTTTTGCAGAACTAGTTGTTGTCGTTGTAACAATAATACTTTTAATTTTTTTATTTTTTTCTAGTTTCTTAATTATTGGAATTACACTCATAAGTTCACCAATACTTGCAGCATGTATCCAAACTTTATTTTTAGTTCTTTTTTGAGAATAAATACAAATTTTCTCTTTAAACCTTTTGGGATCCTCTTTTCCTTTTAATATTCTATAGATAAAAATAAGAGGCGAGATTATAACAGCCAAATTAGTCAGTATGGCGTACAAAAAATACATCAATTTTGTTTTAATTGTCTTTGATAAAAATTTTTATAAATTTTAGAATTATTCAATAGATCATCGTGCTTTCCAGAGTCAACAATTTTACCATTATCAACAACATAAATATTATCCGAGTTAAGTATTGTTGAAAGTCTATGGGCAATAACTATTGTTGTTTTATTTGTGGTTAGCTTATTTAATGCTTTTTGAATTTTTTCCTCTGTTTCAGAGTCTAATGATGAGGTAGCCTCATCTAATAATATAATTTTACTATTTTTTAAAAATGCTCTCGCGATTGATAATCTTTGTTTTTCTCCTCCAGATAACTTTACTCCGTTTTCACCAATCATGGTTTCATAACCATTTTCTAAGTTATTAATAAACTCATCACTCATAGATAATTTTGCAGCCTCTATAATATCTTCTTTGTCAGCATCTGGTCTTGCATATTTTATATTATTTAAAACAGTATCATCAAATAATGTAGTATTTTGATCTACTATAGAAATTTGATTTCTAAGAGATGCTAAATTTACTTTAGATATATCCTGATTATCAAAATATATATTTCCACTAGTTGGTAAATAAATTCTAGGTATCATATTTAATAATGTCGATTTTCCAGATCCACTATGGCCAACTAAAGCTGTCATCTTTCCACCAACAAATTTTAGAGACATATCATGTAAAACTTTGTTTTCAGGATTAGATTTATAAGTAAAATTAATTTTATCTAAAACAATATTACCGTCTATAATATTTAGTTTATCACCTTGTTCATTTGAATTAATTTCGTTTTGGGTATCTATTATTGGCAGAATTCTTTCTGCAGCCGCAAAACCTTGTGAAATGGCTACATTTACTTTTGTTAGTGTTTTTACAGGCTGATAAGCTAACATCATAGCTGCAAGAAATGAGAAAAAATTATTAATCGCTAGTTCACCACTAATTATTAATTTACCCGAATAGAATATCAAAGAGGCAATCAATATACCGGTTAGAATTTCCATAATTGGGGCAGATCTTATATATACAGTAGCAATCTTTGCAGATTTTTCTTTGAGATCATTTACAAATTTTTCAGATCTAGATTTTTCAAAATTTTCTCTTTGAAATATTTTTATAATTTTATGATTTTTGAACAAATCAATAAGGTACCTATTTAAATCTCCAGACTTTTCTTGTGCTTGAGTGGTAACTTTGCCCATTCTTTTTCCAAGTATTTTTGCAGTGATAGTGGCAAGAGGTATCATAATTATTGCTATTAGAGATAACTTCCAATTTTGAAAAAACATAACAAAAAGCAAACCTATTAATGTAAGTCCATCTTTAAAAATACTTAAATAGGCTTCAGATAATAACCTTGTTATTTGTTGAACATCAAAATTTAGATTGGAGATATAATTACCAGAATGTTTATTATCAATAATTTCTGTATCAGCTTTAATGAAAGATTTAAGCATGTCTGTCTGCAACATTTTTTTGACTTCCTCTGATACGTTAATCATTATTAATTTTGCACAGTAAAGAGAAACTCCTTTCGCGCTAAAAGCAATTATGATTGCTATTGGAATTAAAATGATGAGAGTTTGATCTTTGTTGATAAATATTTTCTCTATTGCTGGATCTAGAAGCCAAGCAGTTGCAGAAGTGCTTGCTGCGACTATTACTGAAAAAATTGCAGCTAGAAAAATCTTACCTATAAACTTACCTGTATAGTTTTTATAAAGTCTTTTGAATATTTTAGATTTTGTCATTTATTTAAATTAATTTACCTATCAGAATATTTATAAAAATGATTAGCCCTAAAAAATTATTACTTTTAAATCTAATTAAACAATCTAAAGGTAAGTTTTTATTAGGCATTGGCTCACAGATTAAACCGCACATTGAAAAACGATTTGGGGTTGAGTTTAGTCCGCCAGCAGCCCGCATGCGAGAATATATTCAAGCGGTTAAAGCGTTTTTTAATTGCTGGCAGAATGACGAGCCATTGGATTTTCGCGGCAAGTTTTATACCCACACCTTAATGACACCTATGTTTCATGCCGGAAAAAACCCTTACGGCATACCCCCCATTTTATTAGGGGCGCTGGGACCTAAAATGACTGAAGTCGCCGGCGAAGTAGCCGATGGTTTAATTGTTCACCCATTTAATACTATGCCGTTTCTTGAAGAAAAAGCCTTGCCTGCGGTCATGTCAGGCTTAGAAAAGGGCGGGCGTTCGCGCGATGACTTTATTATGCAGGTTAATGCTATCGTGATTACGGGCGAGACCGATGAAGAATATCAAGCTGCTGAAGACAGTGTGAAAAATTTATTAGGTTTTTACTCGTCGACTCCATCGTATAAGTTGCCGATGGACTCTGTGGGTTACGGTGACTTACAGCCGAAACTAAATGCCCTATCCAAAGAGGGGAAGTGGGATGAGTTAGCGACCTATATTGACGATGATTTTGTCGAAGCTTTTACGACGCGTGGTAAGCCAGAAGAAATTGCAGGAAAATTAAAAGCCAAATACGGCGAATATGCCGATCGCTTATCGATTTATGCGCCCTATGCGGGTTCGGATGCAATGTGGAAAAAAATTGTAGCTGAGTTGAAAGCCTAGCAAAATTAAGATGAGCGCTAAATTAACTCTCACTGACAGCCAACTAAAATAAACGTCAAAGAAGAACGTGGTTGGTATGGATCAGTAAATAAAATGAATAAGGATAATTGTAAGGAAAAAATCATGACTAAAACATTTAACTTAGCTGACCTTTTTGAAATGGTGGTTGATAACGTTCCTGCTGATCGTGAGGCGCTTATTTGCGGCGATGAAAAAGTCACTTTTCAACAGCTTGAAGACAGAGCGAATCAGTTAGCGCATTATTTTCAATCACGCGGCGTCAAGGCGGGTGAACACATTGGCTTGTATATGTATAACTGCAACGAATACCTTGAGGCGATGTGGGCCTGCTTCAAAATACGCGCGGTACCAGTCAATGTTAATTATCGCTATGTCAAAGATGAGCTATTGTACCTGTTCGATAATGCTGACATGGTTGCTGTGGTTCATGGCCGTGAATTTGTTCCTGCTATTGCAGAGGTGCGTGAAGCGGCACCCAAGGTTCACACTTATGTCGCTATTGATGACGATAGCCAAACCAATCTGGATGAAATCGGCTCGGTGGCTTATGGCGACGCTATTAACGGGCAAGCAACGACACGCGACTTCGATCAGCGTTCTGAAGATGATTTATTTATACTTTACACCGGCGGTACGACCGGTATGCCTAAAGGCGTCATGTGGCCTCATGTCGCGTTATTTTATGCTGCCATGAACGGTGGCGGTCACTTTCATGCCGATGGGCCATGTAAACAGCCTGAGGATATCATTGTTAGAGCAAAAGAGAATTTTCAAATACGCAGTATGGCATTAGCGCCTTTAATGCATGGCGCTTGTTGGTGGTCGGCATGTATCAGTACCTTAGCCGGTCATACGGTGATTTTAAATCCCGGTCGATCACTGAATGCTGAACAGGTGTGGGGTATTGTCGATAAAGAGAAGGTTAATTCAATATCGTTTGTTGGCGATGCCATGGGTATCCCATTAATGGATGCCTTAAATGAAAATGAAGGTCGATGGGATCTCAGTTCTATTTTTAGTGTCGGTTCAGGTGGCGCAGTATTTTCTGATTCTTTACAAGCCAAATACAAAGAGAAATTTGATGGTGTGATGATTACCAATAGCTGGGGTTCTTCTGAAACGGGTCAGATGGGGCAAGACAGTGGCAGGGCTTCTGACGGTCTAGGTGCTGTTGAACAAAGTGATTTCATGAATGTTATCGCTGAGCATGAGGATGGCAGTCATTTTTTCGTTACACCAGGCAGTGACACCATGGGTATCTTTTCACGCTCGGGTCATATTCCGTTAGGCTACTACGGTGATCCAATCAAAACGGCTAAATCGTTTGTTGAGCTTGATGGTCAGCGATGGATGCTTACTGGCGATATGGCGACGATTAGTGAAGACGGCTTGATCAGTGTTTATGGCCGAGGCTCAAACTGCATTAATAGTGGCGGCGAAAAAATATTTCCGGAAGAGGTTGAACAGGCCATTAAATCACACCCAGCGGTGTTTGATACCTTAGTGGTTGCCACGCCTGATGAGCGCTTTACTGAAAAAGTAACAGCTGTGGTGCAAATACGTGAGGGTTCAAGCTTGACTTTAGAGGAGTTGCAAGCCCATTGCCGTCATCATATTTCGGGCTATAAGGTCCCACGTCAATTACATTTAACACCTGAGATTGCCCGTGCGCCAAGTGGAAAGCCCAACTATCAATGGGCTTCTGAAACCGCCTTAAGTAAAGAATATTTAGCCTCATAAGGCGTGATGTCGCGAATAACTATCAAGAGTAGGCTTAACAATGAATCGATTTGAATTGCTAAATCTTTTACAGAGCACAATGCAAGATGAACTTGTGGTTTGTAATATTGGTCTTCCATCACAAGAACTATATAAAATTAATGAC
>CALCNB010000248.1 GCA_937897785.1 uncultured Cellvibrionales bacterium
GCTCGAATTTGCAGTCCGTGAGTATCATAATATTCATGCATCACGAGCCATGGTAGTCATCAATCCGCTTAAGTTGGTGATCAGTAATTACCCGGCCGATCAGTTAGAGCATTTGGACGCGCCTAATCACCCGCAAGACATTACCATGGGTTCTCGCAAGGTGCCGTTCACGCAGACGATTTATATCGATAAAGCAGACTTCAGAGAGTCTGCTAACAAGAAATTTAAGCGTTTAGTGATGGGTAAAAAAGTGCGTCTGCGTAATGCCTACGTGATCATGGCTGAGTCAGTAGTTAAGGATGATAGCGGCGAGATTATAGAAGTTCATGCTAGTTATGATCCCGATACCATTGGTCAGGATCCTGTTGATGGCATCAAGCCAAAAGGGGTTATTCAATGGGTGTCTGTCACTGAGGGTAAGCCGATAACAATAAGAGAATACGATCGCTTGTTCAGTCACGAGTCGCCAGAAAAAGCCTCTGAGGATAGCGATGACAGCGATTTCATGTCATGCATTAACCCTGACTCATACTGCGAGCATACGGAATGCTTCGCTGAGCCTTCTTTGTTAGATGCTTCAGCCGAGCAAGTTTTTCAGTTTGAGCGTGAAGGTTACTTTGTTGCAGATCGACATGATTTTAGCAGTGATCAGCCCGTTTTTAACAAAACCATTGGTCTGCGCGATAGCTGGCCTAAACAAGAGCAGAGCTAACGATGGGCTTGCAACTATACAACACCCAACAGCGTAGCAAAGAAGTCTTTGAGCCGATTGATCCGCAGCGTATTACTATGTACGTCTGTGGTCCGACCGTTTATAACCGTGTGCATATTGGTAATGCACGACCGGCAGTGGTCTTTGATACCTTATTTAGGCTTTTAAAGTCGTTGTATCCCAATGTCATTTATGCCCGTAATATTACTGATATCGATGATAAAATTATCGCTGCGGCTGCTGATTCAAGTGAGTCGATCGAAGCGATTAGTCAGCGTTTCGCTACGGCTTATTTTGAGGATATGGCCGACTTATATAATTTAACACCAACCATTCAACCTTATGCCACTGACCATATTGAGCCTATGATCAGCATGGTGAGTCGCTTAATAGAGCAGGGCCATGCTTATGAAGCGCAAGGGCATGTGTTATTTGCCGTTGAATCGATGGCGAATTACGGTCGCTTATCCAACCGAAGTCTGGAAGATATGTTAGCCGGTGCTCGTGTAGAAGTGGCTGACTATAAGCGTTATGCCGGTGATTTTGTGCTTTGGAAACCTTCGTCGGATGATGAGCCAGGTTGGCAAAGTCCATGGGGAAGAGGTCGACCTGGCTGGCATTTAGAATGTTCGGCTATGATAGAGACGCATCTTGGTGAAACTATCGATATTCATGGCGGCGGTCGGGATTTAATTTTCCCACATCACGAGAATGAGGTGGCCCAAAGCGAATGCGCTCATGGTGGCAAGGCATTTGTACGTTATTGGTTACATAACGGTTATATCAATATTGATGGCGAGAAAATGTCAAAGTCGTTAGGCAACTTTAAAATGGTTCGAGATTTGCTCGGCCATTTTAACGGCGAAACGCTTCGCTTTGCCTTGTTAAGCGCTCAGTATCGATCTGAATTAACTTTTAGCAGTGATTTGCTTGAGCAAGCCAAGTCTGCCTTAGATAGTCTCTACGGTTCCTTGAGAGGGGTCAGTAGCGTTGAAGCGATTAGCCCTAATGATTTAGCTGAACACCCCGTTTATTTAGCCCTATTAGATGATCTTAATACACCGGTGGCAATTCGGGAACTGCATCAGTTAGCTAAGGCTATGATGCAAGCCGCAGGCGATCAGCAGGCACGATTAAAAGGCTTGTTGTTAGCTTGTGCCGAATTGATGGGTCTATTGCAGCAATCGCCAGAAGCGTGGTTCCAAAGCGCAGTGAAGGATGATGCGATTGACACTGAAGCCATTGAGGCGCTTATTGAGGCGCGCGACGAGGCTAAATTAGCCAAAGATTATGCCCGTGCCGATGCGATTCGTAATCAATTAAGCGAAGCCGGTGTTCAGCTAGAAGATGGTCAAAATGACACCACTTGGCGTCGAGACTAGCACATGTGCTTGAATGCGACTGAGCTTATGATTTTATTAGGCTTTTTTTTTTGATTTTGCAGTAATTGCAAAGTCAATATTCGAGAAAAGTGGCATTTTTGGCTTTGATGGGTTTGACGATTGCTTACGAGGTGAGTAGAATCGCGCCTCTTGTTAAAGGTCTTACCAAGACAAGTATTCGGGGATTAGCGCAGTCTGGTAGCGCGCCTGCTTTGGGAGCAGGATGTCGGGGG
>CALCNB010000249.1 GCA_937897785.1 uncultured Cellvibrionales bacterium
GCTTTCACCGCCCTCAAGACCAAACCGTTTAGTTCCTGGATAACGCGAACCTAAATATTTCTCTAAACCTTCAGCAGCCGTTAATCGCTCTAACAGATGTCGCTTAGTGTCGAGATTAAATTCAGGAGAAGACCGAACACCGTCCATTCGTTTTTGAATCCATTGGCGTTGTTCTGTATCAACAATGTGCATGATTTCAGCACCAATCGTGCCACAATAGGTCTGCTCTAAGGCATCAATAATCTCGCCTAAGCTGGCTTGGTCTTTACCGATATAAAAAACACCGGTTTGAAATTCGGTATCGAAATCAGCCGGGCTTAATTGATGGTAAGCGGGATCAAGATCAGGCACTGGCTCTCGATACAGAAGGCCCAACGGATCGATATTAGCTTTTTGATGGCCACGTTGCCGATAAGCACTGATAAGTTGCAGCACCCGGATTTGTTTTCGCTCGTGCTCAGTCGCCAAACTATCAGCCACCGTGGCTCTAACCGCACCACGTTTTTGGCGAGCCAATTCAAGAAAATGAGCCCTTATCGTTCCGTGGGGAATATCTGGACTAATATTACCGTTAACTCGCGGTAATTTATCAAAGTAATCACGCCAATCTTGATCGACTGAATTAGGAGATTCGAGGTACGTTTCGTACATCGCTTCGACATAATCGGCATTACCACCGGATATGTAAGACGATCGCAACCAATGATGCATTGGGTGCTGCTGCTGTGGGGACTCCGACATTCTGGCTACTCAAAGATAGATAGGAATTCTAACTATAAGTGTATCGTGAATAACGAAAGGGACAAGGAAGAAAATTGCTAATTCTTCGCAGAAAAGAACGGCAAAGTTAACCAAGCAACCGATGGGGTCAAATAGACACGTCAAAAGCTAGCGATAAATGGCAAAAGTACCATCACTTAGGGTGATTCTTTCAAGAAGAATAGTCGCTGGATGGCACTAAAGGCCCAAAAGCATGGCGCGAATATGACCAATTGCCTTAGTCGGGTTTAAGCCTTTTGGGCACACTGAAACGCAATTTTGAATACCATGACAGCGGAAAACGCTGAACGGGTCAGATAAGCTTTCTAACCTTGATTCAGCTTCATTGTCTCGGCTGTCGGCTAAAAACCGGTAAGCCTGAAGCAAGCCAGCTGGACCGATAAACTTATCCGGATTCCACCAGAAAGAAGGGCAGCTCGTTGAACAACAGGCGCAAAGAATACACTCGTACAAACCATCAAGCTTTTCACGCTCTTCTGGCGTTTGTTTTCGCTCAATTCCAGTCTCCGGTATATCGCCCTGTAGGTATGGTTTAACCTTTTCATATTGCGCATAAAACTGACTCATATCAATAACTAAATCGCGAATAACGGGTAAGCCAGGGAGCGGACGTAACTCTAACTTGTTCTTTTTGACGACCTCAGACAGAGGCTTAATGCATGCCAAACCATTTTTCCCGTTCATGTTCATACCGTCAGAACCACAAACCCCCTCTCGGCAAGAGCGGCGATAAGCCAAAGAGGGATCTTCAGCCTTGAGTAACTCAAGCACATCAAGCACCATCATATCTTTGCCGTGAGTCTCGACTTGATACTCTTTCATATACGGCTCAGAGTCTTGCGCTGGGTCGTATCGATAAATGCTTACCTGTAACATAATACTTTCTTCCTTCAGTGCCTGACCAAATCTTTATTGAGCTCGGCTTGAGCGGTATAAAAAACTACCAAGCAACAATACTCTTTCAGCTCATAGAGCCAAACGTGCTCAATTAATATACTCTCGCCTTCGGCTCAAAGGTATCAACCGTGAGCGGTTTAAAATTAACTCCTCGCTTTCCAACACGCTTGTCTTTCGCATAATACATCGAATGACAAAGCCAATTTTCGTCATCTCGCTCTTGAAAATCCTCTCGGGCATGTGCACCGCGGCTTTCTTTACGGACATTAGCAGAAATAGCAGTTGCTTCAGCTACTTCAAATAAATTATGCAACTCAAGTGCCTCAATGCGTGCGGTATTAAAGGCATCGCTTTTATCAACCAAAGTCGCTTCCATAATGCGGCCTCGCAGCTCATCCAGCTGTTTAACGCCTTCATCCATTTTATCGCCTGTACGGAACACACCAAAGTACAACTGCATGATATTTTGCAATTCTTTTCTCAAGGCGGGCACGCTCTCGCCATTGCCCTTATTTTCGTTCAGTCGGGTAACCCTATCTAGCCCTTGCTCAATGTCTGTGTTACTGGCATCGCGCTGTTCAATACCCTCGCCTAGTGCTTTTTCAATAAATAAGCCCGAAGCGCGACCAAAAACGACTAGATCTAACAGAGAGTTACCACCTAGTCGATTCGCACCATGGACAGAAACACAAGCAATTTCTCCGCAGGCATATAAGCCTTCAACCACCACGTCTTCACCGGCTGCATTCTGCGTTAGCGCCTGACCATGAACATTGGTGGGAATACCACCCATCATATAATGGCAGGTCGGCACCACAGGAACGGGCGCGTATACGGGATCAACATGTGCGAAGGTCTCAGATAATTCACAAATACCCGGTAAGCGACTATGCAAGACGTCTTGACCAAGATGATCAAGTTTTAAAAACACATGGTCGCCATCGGGACCACAACCACGCCCTTCGAGAATTTCCATCACCATTGAACGAGCAACCACATCTCGACCGGCTAGGTCTTTGGCATTCGGTGCATAGCGCTCCATGAAACGCTCACCATCTTTATTAATGAGATAACCGCCTTCACCGCGACAGCCCTCAGTCACTAAAGTACCAGCACCATAAATGCCAGTTGGATGAAACTGCCACATTTCCATATCTTGCATCGGCA
>CALCNB010000250.1 GCA_937897785.1 uncultured Cellvibrionales bacterium
CTCTTTCAACCGCGCAGACCCAGCTGAGGCAGCCAAGTAAACACGCCACTGCTGACGCGTCACGGGCATATCTGAAACCACAGCCAAAATGTTAGCATAAGCCGATTTAGAAAAACGCATACCATATTTAAACACGCGACGACTAGAACTGGTTTTTGAGACCAATGAGCGAGCCTCAGCAGGCGATGTACAGTTAGCAATGAGCAGACCACCTTTTAATAAGTGACGTTTCAGTAAAGGCAGCCACGCACCGTTATTACTATGCAAGTCTACCGCTCGAAGGGGCTCACCATCTTGTTCATAAAATAAATCATCAATAATAATATCAAAAGCTGGACCATTGTAACGGCTTAACCATTGCTCAGCGTCAGCTCTTTGTAATGAAATAGTCCTATCGGTTAGATGTAGGAATTTTTTAGCTATATAAATATGCGTGGCGTCAATATCAACGGCTATCACTTGATCGATGCAAGCATATTGCTGAATTTTCTTAATGGCTGCACCTGCCCCAAGGCCAAGCATCAAGATGCGAAGCGGCCGATCAACCGGGCGAAAAAAAATGGGTAACCACAGCATATCCCACACACCACCATTAAGGAAACGACCGCCATTGTATTGAGAGTGGAAGACATCATTACGGTACAAACGCAAAGAATTACCGGCTTTGCGAAGCTGGTAGTGATTATTATTTTTGTATTGCTGCCAAACAACCACTTTAATGCGCCTAATCTTAATGAATAACTATAATTTATTTAAACTCAAAGTGGGCAATGATTTTTTTACTAATCGATATACTGCCCTGTGAAAAGGCAGTAGCATCGGACGCCGACGAAACAGATCGAGCTAAATAAGGGCGATGATTAGAATTGTTAAGCTCAGTCAAATGAACAAGGCCAAGCAAGGTATGATTACTCGCCTTTAAAACAGCTTTAGCTTTTTCTGCAGCATTTTGGTAAGCGGCAGTTAACGCTTGCTGCTCTAAAGCAGAGTAATTACTTGAGCTAAGTTGAAGCTGCTCAAACCGATAACTACCTGCATTCGATAGCGCCTGAATCATTTCGCCATAAATCAAGAGATCATCTAAGGTTACCGACACTGTTCGCTGAGCCGTATAGCCCTTAATACTCCTTGTATTTTGATAATCGTACAAGGTCCTCATTGAGAAATCCATCGCTTGAATATGGGTTGCTGGCAAATCAAAATCAGCAAGCAGCGCTAACACTTTACCCAGTTGCTGCTCGACGTGATGATAGGCCTTAGACATAGTTTCAGCAGTGTGGTCAATCACAATCAGGAATGACAATTCATCAGGGACAACGTCCAAGCTAGCCTCACCCGTCAGCTCAAGTGTATGAGCGCCGCTTAGACTAAACGCTTGTGTGGCCGATTGAGCGAACACTGGGCGCTGAAAAAATATCAGCGTAGCCAGCGTAGTGATAAAAATAAAACGACTGAGAACTAGATCTAAATTGCTACGGCTACCCATAAACTCACCTTTAGTTTAATACGATGAAGAGAGCACTATTGCCTCGGATGACGCGAAATAATAATTTCCCCTTGCTGCGCTTAGCCACTTCAGCTAACTGCTCATAATTTGCAATTAATACTCGATTGATTGAAACGATACGATCCCCAACCATCAAGCCAGACTGAGCTGAAGGGGAGCTTTTCAAAATCGCGGTGATTTCGACACCCGCATCATTTTTTGCATCTTTTAACTCTGCACCTTCTAAACGGGGATGGATATCCTTAGCCTCAAGTGCCATATTGACGGCATCGCCTACCTTGACGTTAAATTTCTTTGGCTTGCCTTCACGGATCAAATCAATTTTTAATGTGTCACCTATGCGAGCCGCACCAACGACATTTCTTAACTTAGCGGCTGTTGTCACTGCGTAGCCATCGACTTTCAAGATGATATCGCCAGACATTAATTTGGCCTTAGCCGCTGAACTTCCTTCTCTAACTTGGGTGATAAGTACGCCACGCTGCTGTTCATCAAGCTCAAAAGCTTCAGCTAACTCAGTGGTCACATCTTGAATGACAATCCCTAATTGACCACGCCTTACCTCACCAAATTCGAGCAGTTGATCGGCACTATTTTTAGCCATATTCACCGGTATTGCCAAACCAATTCCAACATTACCGCCGTTTGGAGCAATAATTGCCGTATTAATACCGATCAATTCCCCCCGAAGGTTAACTAGCGCACCACCAGAATTACCTGGATTAATTGAGGCATCAGTTTGAATAAAATTCTCATACCCCTCAATGCCTAATCCAGAGCGCCCTAAGGCGCTAATAACGCCGGTGCTAACCGTATTTTCTAAGCCAAAGGGATTACCAATGGCAACGACAAAATCGCCTTGCCGTAAATCATTGGAGTCTGCCATGGATAACTGCAATAGATTGTCGGCTTCAATGCTTAATATGGCAATATCTACCTCTGGGTCACTGCCCACTAACTTCGCTGTAAAAGTCCGCTTATCATTCAAGCTCACATGGATTTCATCCGCACCTTCAACCACGTGATAATTAGTAATCACCGTACCGTTATCGGCATCAACGATCACACCGGAGCCTGCACTCTGGGTACGTCGCTTTCGAGATGGGGAATGAAACTGCCTACCGTTAGGTTGGCCAAAGAAATGCCTAAACAATGGGTCATTCAAAATCGGGTTATTCACCTCTCGAGTTGTAAAAGTTGAAATGTTAACAACCGCAGGGTTCACTTTTTCTAACATCGGCGCAAGGCTGGGTAAGGTTTCGCCTTGGCTATCAAATATAGGCAGTGCTGAAAATGAGCCATGAGCTACTAAAAGAAAACTAAACAATAAACACAAACGTCGAGGTGAAAAGAACAGCATCACAAACTCCTTGAAAAATAAAAACCCAACTAATATTGCCCGATATACAATTGATGTGGAACTCATTAAACCCCAAACAGACAAAAAAATCGCTAACGATTGAGCTGTTTGATAGACATCAAATGCCTCGAATTAGTTCCAAATGTGATTAAAATCTTAAAAAAGCCCGTTTTAACCATAATTAATCATCTTATTTAACATTTTGTATTCACAATCATTAGCCCAAGACGATTATTCTGTGGGTCCCGAGCATAAGGCCATTAATAGCACTGATTATTTAGCTGATGTTATGCTAAAATTTAGTCATAACAACTACTTTTCAATACAATTAATAATGGCAACTGTATGAATTGGAATTTTGCTCGTGGTCAGTCAAAACGAACCCGCATGAGACGTATGCGAAGCGATCGCTTTTCTCGCCAGTTGATGCAAGAGAATCAACTGGCGGCTAATGACTTCATTTACCCCATGTTCGTCATCGAAGGCAGCAATGAAAGACAGCCTATCACCCCAATGCCTGGCATTGAGCGTCTTAGCATTGATTTACTTTGCGCGGAAGCCAAGCATCTTCATAGCATCGGCATTCAAGCAATCGCCCTATTTCCTGTTGTCGACGCTCATCGAAAGAGCCTCAAAGCGGAAGAAGCATGGAATAAAGATGGACTCATTCAACGCGCCATTAAAGCCATCAAAGATAGTGTACCCGAGATTGGCATTATGACCGATGTGGCACTCGACCCTTTTACCACGCACGGACAAGATGGCATTCTTGATGAGAGCAATTATGTTAGCAATGATGTAACGGTGGCCGCACTCGTCAAGCAAGCGCTTTCTCACGCTGATGCCGGTGCTGATATTGTTGCACCCTCCGACATGATGGATCATCGCGTTGGCAAAATACGAGACACGCTCGAAGCAGCTAATCATACTAACACAAAGATTATGGCCTACTCCGCCAAGTATGCTTCAAGCTTTTATGGACCTTTCAGAGAGGCCGTTGACTCTACAAGCAACCTTGCAGGAGCGGATAAAGCCAGCTATCAAATGGATCCTGCTAACGGCGATGAAGCGCTTCAAGAAATTGCTCTTGATCTTGCTGAGGGGGCAGACATGGTTATGATTAAACCTGGCATGCCATACCTAGATATCATTTACCGCGTTAAGCAGCAATTCGCTGTGCCGACATTTGCGTATCAAGTCAGTGGTGAATATGCAATGCTAACAGCCGCTGAGAAAAATGGCTGGCTAGACGGCGATCAAACTATTTTTGAGTCACTTATCGCGTTTAAACGAGCAGGCGCCGATGGCATTCTTAGTTATTATGCCAAGCGTGTTGCAGAGACACTCGCTAAGTAAACTTGCAGCAAATAGCAAGCAAACGGAATTTACTTTGAGTGATGCCATGAATGAGTCTATCCGACCCTCATCGACTCAATCGACGGGTGAAATTTTTCGCAATGCCTTTGGTGATTTTAAACTAAGGCGCTGGCCATTGGTTCGCCGTGATAAGTTGCAAGCTTGGGATGCGAGCGACGAACTTATCTTGCAGCATCTTAGTGACAATTATAAAACACGACTACAACAACTAGAATCATCAGCGCAAAGAATACTGATAGTCAACGATGCTTTTGGGGCACTATCAACTTGCCTCTATCAGTACGGCGTATGTAATTGGAGTGATTCAAAAATTAGCCAAATGGCTGTCCAGAACAATATCAATCAACCCTATAACATCAGCCGGCATGTAAGCCTAACGAACCAAAAAAACAAGCTTAGCTTACTTAGCAGCACGTCAATACCTAACGGCGACTATGGCATTGCTCTGATCAAAATACCGAAAACCAGCGCGCTACTTAAGCAACAACTGCTCAGCATTAAGACACTGATAAAAGACGATTGCGTCATAATTGGTGCTGGCATGACTAAACATATTCATAACTCCACATTAAAACTGTTCAGTGATGTTTTAGGCACAACAAAAAGCTCCTTAGCCAAGAAAAAAGCACGCTTAATCTTTAGCCAAATAGATGACTCGACTAAAGGGGATAAGCCCGTTCAGCTAGAGCCTTACAGCTACTATTGTAAAGAATTAGAAGGAACATTAACGAGCTACGCGAACGGTTTTTCAAAGAACAACTTAGACCTAGGCACTAGGGCTATGCTTACCGCAATAAAAAATAATCGCCTGCCAGAAGCTAAACGCCTACTTGATTTAGCTTGCGGTAATGGCGTACTGGGTATTTGTGCCGCTAAAACTTTGAGTGACAACGGCAAAGGAGAAATTAGCATAGATTTTATTGATGAATCTTACATGGCTGTAGCTGCTAGTCAGACTAACTGTAGTCAATTCATAAGCAGCAAACACTCGTGCAAAGTTAACTTTATTGTCGAAGATGGTCTCAGTCATACTGAAAAAAAATATGATTGGATTATCTGTAACCCGCCATTTCATCGTGGCAATACGATTGAAACACAAACTGCAAAGCGCTTATTTCGCGACAGTCACCGACATTTAGAAAATAACGGTGAACTATGGATTGTCGGCAACCATCATTTAAAGTATCACCAAGCTTTAGAGAAAATATTTTCAAACTATAGACTTATATTCAGTGACCATCGCTTCAGTGTCATTGCCGCAAAGAAAATTAATCAAGACGAAGGCGAATCAACTAGCAACAACTGATCCACTAATGGTAAATAAAGTGCACACTGCGTATTAACCACATCGGTATTGAACTGACGGTCAAAACTGTTTACCGCTCGGTAATAATTATGTAACTGCTCAGTGTATCTCTCCACCTGCATCGCAAGCCATTCATCAATAGCACTACCGCTTGGCTGTGCTGTTTTATAATCAATAATCCATCGCGTCTTATCAGCATCAATAAAACTTCTATCAATAATAAAATGTTTAACATCGTTAGATAATGATTGATGTGATAATGGCCACTCATTTTTAATCGCTTGATGTTCAGAAGAAAATAACCAATCAGCAATAGAGCTGGTTGAAATAGTCTTAACAGCATCAACCACTATGGCTACAGCTTCGTCAATACTATCACTACAAACACCTAACTGCTGCAGTCTAGACCGCCAAGCATCAGATCGATGAGACAAGCGCGATTGGTCATTCACAGGCCCTGAGCCGATGAATTCGAATACCTCGTGTATGCAGGTTCCCACTTGTGGCATCACTTGATCTATATGCTGACCACTAAAAATAGTCTGTTTGTCAGGCCCGCCGTTAACTACTACGGTATTAAAGCTGTCAGGGTCATCACTGCGGATCACCTGCTCGGTAAAATAATCAGACTTTAATCGCTTCAACAATGGATAAGCAGGCCCTGAATGATTTTCTGTTGTGCTAGCGGCAGGTAAAGGAATAATTGAGGGCTGATGAATAGCAGGCCACAAAGTATGCAAAAGGCTGTTACTCGCTGGCGCTCGCGAAAGCCCCTCATCATCAACCTGTAACGCCGCTAATAGCAGTAGTCGAGATTTTGCACGAGTCGTGGCCACATAAAGCAAACGGGCATATTCATTCGCCAACATACGTTTATTTTCATCCGCTAAAAAGCTATACAAGTGACTGTTGGCCTTGTTTTTAACTGACGGTGATGGACTAAATGCACGATCGAAATCAATTGAATCGAGCAATTCAGGCTCGTGATTAAGCTCAGCTACTGAATCAATGGGGCAAAGTAATAGCCCTGTTGAACCATCTTTGAATAAGTGCTCATTCCAATAAAGCAAGGGTTTTGTGTCACTTCTAGCGCCTTTATCAAGACCAGGCAAGATAACACTGTCGAACTCTAACCCCTTAGCTTTATGAATTGTCATGATCTGAACAGGCTTGTAGCCACCCTGCTCTGCTTGTATATCACTGACGGTCTGCGTAAACAAACGTTGCAAATGATCTTCAAGCAGCGTCACAGTAAACTTTTTACCCCCAAGACTTTCCGCTTGATCAAGACGCTCAACTAAGTCAAAAAAAGCAAGCGCTGAATCACTGTCATCACCATCGAAACTGCTGGAAGCTAAAGTCGGCCCATGTAAATTAGTCCATAGCTTTTCTAACCAAGACCTCATTGGCAGTCGAGAGCGCATCGACCAAGCTTCTTGCAACTTACGAGCAACGACGGTTAACCTTAAACCCCCTTGCTGAGACAATCGCTTAATGGCTGTATTCAACGCGCTATCAGTTTCGCCAGTCAAACAATAATTGACCAGCTTAGCAAGCGAAGGTTTTACATTAGAAGTTGTTGCAATAGTAGCACTATCAGCGTCTTCAGATTCCGATCCTGGTACTTCTAATGCGGCGTCACAGTCTGCGAGTATTTGAAGATCAGCAAGAGTCAAACCACACCATGGACCTCGTAAAATAGCAAGCCATGCCACCGTATCAGCAGGGTTTAACATTGCCTTAGTCATAGATAGACAGTCATGAATAACTTCACGATCTTTTAACGGATCTAGGTCAATACCGGACCAAGCAATGCCTGCCTTGTTTAAGGCCGGAATAATGTCGACTAAATGTGTGCGAGAACGAACCAGTATTGCAATAGATTCTGATGGGTGCTGTGACTGCTGACACTGTATTTCATCAACAACTTTAGTTGCTTCGCTTAAACGCCCACCTTCTTTATCGAAAAAAACGATCTCAGCTTGGCTGTCATTGTCTAGGTTATCCGCCATACTCTGCGACGGAGAATAAGGCACAGCCCCTCTCGAGTAATTCACTTCTGTCGGAAATATTTGACGGTAAGTCGCATTATTCCAATCAACAATAGTGCTAGTTGACCTAAAGTTGTTCACCAGGTCAACAGCAACCAAAGGCAAATCACCAATCCCATGCTCTTTTGCGCGAATGAATAGACCCACTTTCGCTGCTCTAAAACTGTAAATAGATTGCATGCCATCGCCTACTATAAATAAGGTTCTTGGAGCAGATGCATGCAATACGTTTTCTTGATGCCACTCAGCGGTTAATGCCTGAATCAAATTAAACTGAGAAACTGAAGTGTCTTGAAATTCGTCAATCAGTATGTGGCGAATTTCACGATCCCATTTATGCGCTACTGCGGTGGGAGGCTCACCTTGATAATCGCGGTAAGAACCCAATAATGCCTCCAGAGCGGCAAGGGTTATCTCGATGTAATCACACTCGCCATTAATGCTAAATACCAGCCTGAGATGGGCGTAAAGGCGAATTAAGCACTGAGTTAATGGTTGAAGGATAGTATGATGATTCGCCTCAACGCCGGCAGCAACTAGCGATTGACTGATCGACAATGCCTGTTCTAATCCCGAACTAAGCGACATATCCTCAAGAAGTGAGGACATTAGCAACTTATTCTCTTCAAATAAAGCCTTTTGCTCGCTACCAATTGCCACGCTTTTAGAAGGAAAACCCTGTGCTTTAGTGACCGTCTTTCGAAACCGATTAGCCTTCGTGAGCAACAAAGAAAAGAGACCCAGCCATTGCGGTGCGGCCGCTAGCGATGCATCAGGAAGCGCTGTTAAATCATTAAGGCTCTTAATGTAGCAGTCTTGATCGGCTGACTTATGCTGCGCTGCAAATCGTGCCAGCAGGCATAAGTCTGACTCGAAAGGCAATAACTGCTGTCGTAACTCGCAAAGTTGCTCTTCTAACCAACGATGCAAACTGCCTTCTAGATCTTTATCCTTAGTATCGTGCTGACGATAGCTGATGGCAAAATCGAGCCACTGATCACGGCACCTAAGCATAGTGATAAATAAATCGTAAAGACGGCTAAGATTATTATCTAAGTGCAACAATAAATCCGTCAGAGCGCCACTTACTAAATCTTCCCCCTCAAGCTCTGACATTAGTGACCTTACCGCTTGACGATAAAGCTGATCGGGGTTGTCTGCAGGCGAAAGAGTGCCGCCTAACCGGCTCAAAATAGGCAGATCAGAAGCAATATTTTGACACAGACTATCAATCGTCTGTATCCGCAGACGCTTGGGATTATCGATCAATTCCCAATCCATGACCGCACTTTGCTGAAGTGCATCTCTAGCCAAGCTCCAAGTCAATTGCTTGTGTGCTTGTTTGGGCGGGTCGACATGCTCACTGGCATAACGCAAAGAATCAATGATTCGTTCACGCATCTCTGCTGCTGCTTTGCGGGTGAAAGTTATTGCTAAGATATGTTCCGGTTGCTCAGCCGAAGCCAACAACTTTAGCACCCGTTGACTCAATAACTCAGTTTTTCCAGAACCGGCAGGCGCGGTCACGCAAATGGATTGCGATATATCCAAAGCCTTTGTTCTAGCATGGCTATCAGACATTATTCACCATCCTGTTCAATCGAACTTAGCCGCCAAGATTGATTAAAACTAACATCGACTTCTGTTTTGTCATGAGTGTAGTAGCAATGAGATAAGCGCATCGCCGACTCATAACTAGAATCAATTTGAAAAATAGCATCCAGATCAAGATAAACTTGACCATTGACTAGCTCTTCAATGGAGTTATCAATATGTGAGGCCCAAGCGGCCAACTGCCCCGACCAAGCTTCAAACTCACCTGCCTTAAGCCCTTTTATGGCAAGCGCAGCGGATGAATGGGCGCCACTAAGACCAAGGTAGGCTTGATCTTCTCCGGCTTTAACTCTTGCAAAAGCAATGGCCGAGCTAGTCTTTGAATTTTCATTCTCTTCAGCTGCTAAAGCGATGGCATAAAGTGGCAATTGAGGCTCAGACAGGAACTCATTTGTCCAACCTGTCGCTGTCGCCTTACCACTCTTATAATCAATTAACAGTAACTGATCGTCATCGAGACGATCAATACGATCAATCCGTAATTTTATTTGATGTTGATTATAGTAATAAGAAAATGGCAGCTCGCAGGCATAAATAAAAAACTCTGGCCTAGCGGCTTCTAACTTCAGCCAGGTTAACAATGTTTTCTTAATCCTCACCTTGTCAAGTTCAATAAGCTGCCGTGAAGGCATGACAAATCTTCGCGATAGAGCCCGGTCAATAGCACGGGAAACTGACTGCTCAACGAGAGTATCGATAGCTTCCTCTGTCGCGTCAACTAACTGACGCCAACCACCTAAATCCAACCATATCAATTCCAATGCTGCATGAAGAGCATTACCCCTCTCTATGGCAGATATTCCTTTGATCTCTGACTCGAGCGGCCTCACACCTAACCGCCATTTAAAATAAGCCTTAAGGGGATTGGCATGATGATCTTTCAGCAAAGCTGAGCCTCCCGGCAACCCTTCATGAGAGATATCGGAAGGAATCGGCAATCCAACATCATCAATGAGAAAGTCATATTCAGACTCAAGCGAACAAGCATCGCTGACTCTCGCAACAGGATCGAGTTGCGATGTCAGGAATATATCCATTGATAGCTGCTTCGCAATTAACAAAAAAACGGGGGATACGCTGGCATCAATGTCATCAATGGTTGAGGGGTGGCTCAACTTCACTTGTTGGGCACTCAATAAGTAAGACTTCGTCATCCGCTTGGCATAATCAAACTCGCGAGCGACAGACGAATTCGGTAGATCATATTCAAGTTGAAGACTGATAGGAATCAATGGATGGGCTGATGGCCTAGAGGGCCACTGATCATCTGACATACCAATTAACCAGAGATGATTAAAAACCTGACCACTGGCTTCAAGACCACCTAAAATTTGTACCGGCAGCACAGCTTCATCAATAACCGTCTCAATATGAAATACTTGTTGCTGGCAATGCCGTTGAAAATGACTCAACGCCTCCTGCAAGGATATGCGCGATAAAATAGCATCTAAACTAGAAAAGCTATTAAATGCAGATTCAAATACTGCGTGCTGTTGATACTCTTCACTGTTTAATCGTCGTGATCCAGGCCAATCAAGCTGGGTTAAATAAGCGGCGAAAGCAACTGCCCATTGAGACGGGTATTGCGACTTAGCAGCCCTTAACTTTTGCGCCTCCGCATTAGCATTAATCATCAATGATAAAAAACAATCATCAATTGACAAAGGTGTTAATTCCTTAACGCTAAGAATCAGCTTCTTAAGCTGCGCAAGAGAAAGCTGAGACTCACCGGTATCATACAAATAGTGAATAAGCTTTCGCTTAATGTTGAGTTGACCACTAGCATTGGCTAAGAACGGCGAACTAATCAGAGATACCCAGTCATCTACAGATAGAGATTGAGAGGCAGTCGCCAGCAATAATAATGCTTGCTTGACAAGCTCGACCTGCGCTAGAGGAACGCCAGCTGAAATATTATAATAATGCCCAGCAGTAGCTGGGCTGGATGATTGAAATTGCTGTGAAAAAATACGCTCAACAGCTAATTTATTATGATTTTCAGAGATTTTACCGGGTAATGCAACTATTGGATTAATACTTCCCATTTCAGCATGAAACGGAATGGGTATTTTCCGATTAAACACAATTTCTGAAAGGAGGTATTTTTTATTTTTTTTTTGAGAAACTTCTAACATAATTTTTTCTCTATCAATTTTAATCTTGTTTTTATATCTAGAATAAATCATTTGACTCCATATCACTTCTAAGGTTAATTTTTCTTTTATCTTTTCAATTGAAGTATTGTGATATTTTAAGTGAGTATAGAATTCATCTATATTTTTTATATTTATTTTTGT
>CALCNB010000251.1 GCA_937897785.1 uncultured Cellvibrionales bacterium
CTGGCTATTATCGATAACCGCCGCCCGCAGGCGAATGTCGATAATAGCCAGATCAGTATCTAGTTGCTTGGCGATGGCCCGGGCTCTCACCACGCCACCAATATCCGGTGAAACCACTAAGCAGTCTTTATAACGCTGTTTTTCAATATCTCTTAGTAATACCGGTGAACCGTAAACATTATCCACTGGGCAGTCAAAGAAGCCCTGAATCTGCTCGGCATGCAGGTCGACAGTCAGCACGCGGTCAACGCCCACGCGGACCATCATATCGGCCACGACTTTAGCGGTAATGGCTACCCTAGCCGAGCGAACACGGCGGTCTTGGCGGGCGTAGCCAAAGTAGGGCACGACAGCTGTGATTCTAACGGCCGATGCGCGACGTAGGGCATCAACCAGAATTAACAGCTCCATTAAATTGTCGTTAGTTGGCGCACAGGTAGATTGAACAATGAAAACATCCTTACCCCGGACATTTTCATTAATAGCGACATTGATTTCGCCATCGCTGAATTTACTGACATCCGCTTCACCGAGTCTCAGACTCAATTCGCTGGCCACTTTTTTGGCTAAGTCTGGATTAGCGTTACCGCTGAATAGCATCAAGTTTTTAGCCACTGGAGCTCCCTAGGGATCGTTTTAGATGTCTTTTGAGTATGATTTTTCCAAAGCAGCGAAATGTTTATAAATCGCTGCAGTGGGTAAAAATGGCTGGGGCGGAAGGATTCGAACCTTCGAATGCGGAGATCAAAACCCCGTGCCTTGCCGCTTGGCGACGCCCCAATAAAACTTTCAATAATTCAATAGCTTATCATTTATTAATGCGCTGATAAAGCTGTTCATGTGTCAGAGAGTGATCCATGCCTTGAGCAATAAACCCTTGATAATCTGACGGTATTTGCCTCAATACCGATTCTGCACTGTCGAAATCTGAGAAACTGGCAAATACACAGGCGCCGGTGCCGGTTAACCTTGCATTGGCATGTTGATTCAGCCAGCTCAGTGCTTGATCGACGGCAGGATACAGCATTCTGACTATCGGTTCACAATCGTTGATCAGTTCAGGATTCAATTGCAGACCTGACAGTGATTCAACTGCACGGCCTTGCGTTTTTTCTCCTTGCACAAAAACGGAAGGCATTTTGATCGCTCGCGTGTCGCGTGTCAATTGCGAGTGCGAGAAAATTGTCTCAGTAGGGACACTAACGGGCGGTTTTAGCACCAGAAACCACATTTTTGGCATTTTTAACGGCTGAAGCTGCTCGCCCACCCCTTCGGCAAAGCTACTTTTGCCGTAAATAAAGACCGGTACATCGGCGCCTAGTCGCAAGCCTAGCTCGGCTAATTGCTTCAGGGAGAGTTGCAGATCCCAGAGTTGGTTTAGGCCTAGCAGTGTGCTAGCGGCATTTGAGCTGCCACCCCCGAGACCGCCACCGATAGGAATTCGTTTTTCTAGCTTAATCTTAACCCCGCTCAGTGGCTGACTCGCCTGATTTTGTAATAATTGTGCGGCGCGCATAACTAAATTATCGCTGTCATCGACATCAGGCAGAGTGTTGATCAAATGAATGTCTGTGCCATTGGTGAGTTCAAGTTCAATCTGATCGCCAAAATCGAGCAATTGAAAAGCGGTTTGTAAGTTATGATAACCGTCGCTACGTTGACCCGTAATATGCAAAAAAAGATTGATTTTAGCCGGCGCGCAGAGCGAAAGGGTTTTCATTATTGTTGCTCGCTGCTACCGTTTAATTGCCATTGATGAATAGCTAGCCGCAATTTCATGCTTCCATGTCGAGCAATAATTTTTTTTGGCAGTCGATGCTGCAGACTCGGCATAAACTCAGGATATTCAAGCTGCCAACCCTGCTGGGTGAAGCTTGTTTTGTCATTGTTTCTATCACTATCAATTAATTTGAAAGGCCAATTGGGCGATGGTTGTCCCACCAGCCAAAAGCTTAAGCTGTTCAGTGGCAGGGGTAAATTCGCTTGTTCAGACAGTAGCTGCTCTGCATTGCTTGATTCAATGCGTCGATCCCCTTGAATGAAGGTTGTCAGCTGCTGTTGTTTGATGATGCGTATTGAGCCAATATTCAATGGGCCAATGAGCTGCAGCGTAAAATCATCGTTTTGCTGCTGCCAAGTAAACCGCAAGACATGAGATTGTAGCTGTGTAGGCTGATTTTGATCCGGCACTTGTAAGGCTAATTTGCCGTTGATTTGCCAATCGCTTGGCATGGCGTGATGCGTTTTAGCTGCGGTGGCCGGTGAATGATTGGCGAGATGCATGCAGCCGCTTAAACAAAAAATAGAGACGGTCATTATTAAGCGGTTGAATAGCGAGACAGGTTTAATCGCGCGATTCATTCGTGTTCTGCTATGTCGTCGATCCATTGCTTTCACTAGCGAATATCCAGTTGTTCGATAATGTCATCTGTTCGCGGCATCGGAGTGTCAGTTTTTTTAAATTTTTTAATTATACGGCGAGCTTTATAGTGATCGCCATTTTGCCAGTAAACCTCGATTAAATGCGCTGCTACTTCATCGTCAGGCAATATTTCAAAGGCGCGCTCGAGGTTCTGAATGGCGGCACGCCAATCGCCTAAATGGTATTGTACCCAACCAAGACTATCAATAATGGCTCCATCGTCGGGACGTAAGGTAATCGCTTGGCTGATCAGAGCCAGCGCCTCCTCAAAGCGAGAGCTGTTGTTGGTCAGCGTGTAACCCAACGCGTTGAGTGCCGTGACATTTTGAGGATCACGACTCAGGACAAAGCGTAAATCCTTTTCAGTCGCCGTGAAATTATTTAACCGTTCACTGAGGAATGCGCGTTCGATGCGCAGCATTAACTGTTCAGGTAGCGTTATAACGGCCTGGTCAAGCACTGCATAAGCCGCGCTTGTTTGGCCGTTAATCCTTAATAACTCGGCTTCTAGGACCCAAAATTGCGCTGCCTTATTAGGTGTTGTTTTCCGTAGCGAGGTTAAATATGCACGGGCTTTTTCAATGCTGCCATTGCTGGCCTGCAGTTTAACCAGTTGCTGCGTGGCGGGCATAAAGAAAGTGCCGTTGCCAACTTGTCGAAAAAAGTGCTCTGCC
The DNA here is from genome assembly GCA_937897785.1 of uncultured Cellvibrionales bacterium. Lineage (GTDB taxonomy): Bacteria > Pseudomonadota > Gammaproteobacteria > Pseudomonadales > UBA7434 > UBA7434. The sequence goes on from CALCNB010000251.1 coordinate 3,097, forward strand.
TCACTTAATTGCTGTTCCTGTTGGGCGATTCTGCCTAAGTAATAATAGCTGGCATTGATATGCCGCTCGACTATTTGCAGTTGTTCAAAACTTTTTTTAGCTGCCGTGATGTTGCCGTTTTCAAATGCAATAATAGCATGCGAGTAAAGTAAACTTGCATCGTTGCGATGCGTCTCAAGTAATTGGCTAAACGCTTCCTCTGCAGCAGGCAGGTTAAATTGCGATAATAACTTGGCTCGATAGTGTTGTAAGGTGAATTGAGCGCCTGTTTTTTTTATTTGCTGACGAAGATACTCGGCTGCTTCACTCGGGCCTTTGAGTTGATGAATTAACGCAGTTGATTTCGTGATCACCTGTGTCAGTTGCTGATCATTTTTCGGCAGTTGCGTTAGCAGTTTAAGCGCTTGATCGGCTTGCTGGTTTTTTTGCAGGAGTACTGCGAGGCTAAAAGTGAGTTCAAAGTGCTTGGGGTGCTTTTCAAACAGGTCTTGCATGGCATTAATCAACTGGATTAGTTGTCTTTCGCCGGCGGCCAAGTTTAATTGATTAAGGCGGTTGAAGCTGCTCTCATTTTCTGTCTCAAGATATTTAGCTAAGATGGTTAGGCCATGCAGGGCCTCGCCTGATTGAATGAGTAAGTCAGCAAAAATATTACCGGCATTCAGCGCTTCTGGCGAAAGTTGATGCCATAGTTGTGCCGCAGATAAGGCGGCTTTTTGATTATTAGCATAGATGGCTAATCGCGTGGCATAGGCAGCAATAACCGGATCTTGGGTCGCATAAGCTTCATGCAGGTATTTGTCAGTAGCTAAACGTAAGTCCTGATCATAAATGGCGAATTCAGCGATCAATAAGTTGAGAAGTGTCTGTTCGTCAAAAGGCCGATTCGGTTCATCTTCAGAACTTATGGTAGGCACAATAAGGGCTGCGGGCGATGGTTTTTGATCCACCATTGTCTCGGGCTCATTTAGCGTCATTATTGAGCTACAAGCGCTTAGGGTCATGACGAGTATCAAGCCATAAAGGCTAAGCAAGGCTCGTCTGACCCATTGGTCAAGTTGGGCGGCGGGTAATGAGCGATTTGTCTGCATAGTTCGATCTTTTTTGTCTCGGGCTTTACTGATACGATGCCCTATTTATGGTTGTCAAAGCACTTATCAAGGCCAATATTCATGTTACGGGCTGAGAGGCACCTATTGAGACAGCTAAACGTCAATAATCGCATAGAATACCCAACAATCCTAGAACTCGGTTTAAGGTATTGAAAGTATGCACATTCTGGTTTTACATTTGCTAAAATATACCCTTTATGCCGTCGAAAAGCGTGGTTGCGCAGAATTAGCAATCAGTTGCAATGGTGTGTACATCTCATATTGGGCAATGATGGCAATGAGTGTCACTACGTATTTTCTTTTGGCGGCGGTCTATTAAGTGGTTTTAGGCTATGAGTACTGAGTAATCTATGCGGCTATTGGTTATAGGTATCAATCATTCGACAGCGAGTCTTGAGCTGCGTGAGCGGCTTGCATTTACGCCTGATCAACTCGCGCCTGCATTGCGAAGCTTAAATCATTATCTAAGCTCATATGATGAGTCAGCCAATGCTGAGGCGGCTAAAAGTGAAGCAGTTATTGTCTCAAC
>CALCNB010000252.1 GCA_937897785.1 uncultured Cellvibrionales bacterium
TTAAAGAGACCCCGGCTTTGGTCAATGTTGAGAGGAGGGAGTTAGAAAAAGATTTCTCATTTAATTCAACTAAACTCAAATTGCGCCAACTATCTGCAGGCGTAGAATTCTTATTTTAATTGCATAGCTAGGAAAATATAGATTACGAAATAAAACCTAGTTCTATATTAAGCTATTTATAATAGGTTGCTGCTGCTTTTTAGTCTTCAGCATCAGCCAGTTTTAACAGTTGCTTGCCTTGGTTGCTGCCATTAAATAAGCGTAAAAACGTGCTGGGTATATTCTCAAACCCCTCTTGAATATCCTCGCGCCATTGCAGTTTGCCGTCAGTCAGCCACTGGACTAAATCGGCCATGGCGCTGTCAATCTCAGCCATGTAATCAAACATGATAAAGCCCTGCATGCGAATTCGTTTGGCAATTAAGCTAAACATATTATTCGGGCCTGGCTTTAGGCTGTCATCGTTGTAACTTGAAATAGAACCGCACAGTACAAACCGTGCAAAGTCAGCCGCGTGTTCGATGGCGGCTTCTAGAGTGTCACCGCCCACATTATCAAAAAATACATGAATGCCGTCGGGGCACGTTTCTGCCAGTCGCGCACGGATGTCTTCGCTCTTGTAGTCAATCACGGCGTCGATGCCGGTGCCGAGTAACCAGTCGCATTTATCTTTGCCGCCGGCAATGCCGATCACGCGCGCGCCTTTCAGTTTGGCGATCTGTGCGGCAGCCGAACCGGTAGCGCCAGCGGCCCCAGAGACCAGCACAGTTTCGCCCGGTTGCGGGTCACCAATTTTTAATAAGCCGAAATAGGCGGTTAACGAGGTGGCACCCAGCACGCTCAGGGCAATATTGGGCGGTGTGCCAGCGGGTAGGGCGCTGGGTGGAAACAGGCTGTTAGGGCCGGCTACCGAGTATTCTTGCCAGCCTAAAATGCCTTGTACTAAGGTTCCTACGGGCAGGGCATCGTCGTTGGACTCAACCACTTGACCAATACCCGAAGCACGCATCGGTTCGTTAATCGCCACGGGTGGCAAGTAGCTGGGCTTGTCGTCCATCCAACCTCGCATGGCGGGATCAAAACTTAGCATCAAGGTTTTGATTAAGACTTCACCCTCGCCAAGCGCCGGCGTTTCTGTTTCAGTCAGTGTAAAGTGCTGTTCACTGACCATGCCGTTAGGACGCTCGTTCATTAGCCATTGCTGATTATTCATAGTGTACCTGCTCTCAACCGGTCTGTTCATGGGAGTTAGACGCACCGCATGGCGATGCAAAAAGCAAGGTTACCGCGAAATGGCCTTTGCTCACAATGAACAATTTGTTTAGATTGCCGATCCTTAATAGGTCTTATCTGGCGTGAGTAAGACGTTTAACCAAGGGCAGCGCCATGGATGGATAGTCGGTCACCAGACTGTCGACCTGCCACTGAAATAACTCCTTAATGCGGCTGGGTTGGTTCACGGTCCAAACCGAGCAGTGCAGTCCTTTGGCGTGTATCTTTTTAATTAGCGCAGGGGTGACGATGTGGTCATGAATACAAAAATAACGGCAACCTAATGCGCTGGCCTGTGCAAGAGACTGGCGCTGCATGCTCACTAGGCCCCGAGGAATATGCGGCGCTCGTTGCTGTAGCTGTTGCAGAAAATATTCATCAAACGAAGTGACGATAATTTTTTGGCAGTCGCTGCTCCGTGGAAATAAACGTTTAAGTTGCTCGGCCATGCGTTGGCTATGGCGCTGGCTGTCGGTCTTGACTTCAAGTTGGTAGCCTTTCAGTGAGGCACATTGCCGCATCAGTGTGCGGAGTTGTGGAATGCCACAGCCGGTTTTATTCGGCCACTCGGGCGCGTTGGCGCGGCCATCGAGTTTGGCGAGCTCAGCCGCTTGGCTGCGGTTGATGGCGCGTTTAACCCCGCAGGTGCGTAAGGTGTTGGCATCATGGCAGACGATAATTTTTTGATCGGCAGATAGACGAAGGTCAATTTCGACATAGTGTAATCCACGCTCAATAGCATGATGAAGACCGGCAAGGGTATTTTCGGGCGCTTCACCGGCCGCGCCGCGATGACCAAATACTTGCATAGTAACCCCCGATTTAGAAATTAACGATCGCTCGTATGATTCATTGTGAAACTCACCAGTCTTAATGGTTAATATTATTCTTCATCGTCCAGTGAGTAGGGCAAGTGGCTCAATTGGATGTCTATCCTCTGGTCGCTGTCGGGAAGGCTTAGCGATAAGTTTGAGGCCTCTTCAATGGCGCTGACTTTTAATACGGCTAGGCCACAAGCCGTGCTATCTTGACCAGTATTGTCGATCACAGAACTCACAATTAAGCCACAACTTTTGCCTTGTTGATCAAAAATTTCACCGCCTATGGGTAGCGTTTGAAGCAGCGAATCGCTACTTACGTGTGGTCGGCTTGAAAACGGATAGCAGCGGCGTTTCACTTTGCCGCGGTATTTCATACGAGCGATAATTTCTTGGCCGGTA
>CALCNB010000253.1 GCA_937897785.1 uncultured Cellvibrionales bacterium
TGTAACGGTTATGTTTACCGACCAGTTGAGCGGTAATATCACCCGTGCCGATATCTTCCAGTAATGCGGTTTTTACAGAACGCCTGATATCGTCTGAGAGTCGGTTTTTATCGAGCATAAGCTATATCTTTCAGTGGATGATGGGTAGGGACGCTTGCTCTGAATGCGCTGGTTAACTGTTATATCATAATGATTAATAGCAATGATTGCTAGCCATGTGGATCACGCTGCCACAGGGCGAGTGTGTTATTAAGTACGGTATCGCCTTACTGCCGAAGTATTAACTGACCGTTACGCTGGCTAAATTCAATTTGTGAGAGGGCGCTCATACCCAGTAATATTTTACCCATGCCATTCATCCCCGGGTTGATCTCTGCATCAACATTAGTCAGTGTGATTTCGCCCAGCTCAAGCAGTGCAATCGTGGTTTGATACGTTTCGACAGGACCATTCGCTGTATAAGAAATGCCTCTTTTACCTGGTTGAAGTTGCAATGAACGTGCTATATCGGCAGGTACAGCGACTCGCGTCGCGCCAGTATCGATAATTAACATGGTTTTTATCCCATTAACCTTGCCGGTCATGACGAAATGCTGTTGTCGATTAGCATTTAATACTAAGCTCGCTCTGTCCTCTAGAACCAGCATCTCGGGAACTTGATTGGGGTTGATATGAGAGGCAAGTTTATCTTGGAAATAAAAGCCAAGCATGGCCAGTAATAATAGCCAGGCAATCACACTCATGCCTAGGCCTATCGAGTTAACTTGTTGATCGCTGTTATTCGGTTCGTTGTCCATGACATTCTTTTGTTTATGCCTGAGAATTGATATATGTAAGGGTAAAAGCGCTCATATTGCACTTATTTTAACCAAAGCACGCAAATACTTCTCTTTTATACTAGAAAAGAGCATTTGCTACTGGTGATTCGTTTATTCAGACATTATGAAAGCAAATATTTTGCTTTTCTACTGTTTTCGTTGCTCGCCCATCACGCTATGATCAGTATTGTGTCCAGCAGCTGGCAATACCGCTCGAAATGGCCAAGATTAGGCTGACATTCATTGGATAAACAATGATTAGAGAGGCATTGATTGGAAAAATATCGAAATGACTGATTCTCAGCAACAATCGGCGTCCCCATCATCCGTAGCGGCAGGCTTTTGTTTGATCGATGGTTGGCTTAAAAATGTTAAACAAGTAGCCTCTCCCAATTATGATCAGCGGCCGGTAGGTTCTATCATTGATTTATTGGTTGTTCATTGCATTGCTTTACCGCCAAAGCAGTTTGGTGGTAAAGGTATAGAGCAGTTGTTTATGAATCAATTAGACCCTGATGAGCATCCTTATTATCGAGGCATTGCGGATCTTAAAGTATCGGCGCATGCGCTAATTCGTCGAACAGGCGAGATTATCCAATTTGTTAATTTTGATCAGCGTGCTTGGCATGCCGGTCAGTCTTGCTACCAAGGCCGCAATTGCTGTAACGATTTTAGTATCGGGATTGAGCTAGAGGGGACCGATCAAGACCCCTATGAACTGATTCAATATCAGACTTTGGTTGCAATGAGTGCTGCGCTTATTGCGCATTATCCCGCGCTAACAGCCGATCGAATTGCGGGTCATGACTCGATAGCCGCTGGCAGGAAGACAGATCCAGGTCAAGGGTTTGATTGGCCTTTTTTTCAAGCGGAGTTAGCGACAGTTATTGATCAAGGCGGCAGCTAAGCCGCGGATAGACTTAATTTTTGGTTGAGGAGCGCTATGTATCTATTAACACTTATTTTGACATGGTTGGTGATTCAAGTTTGGGGTGGTATTGCTGTGCTTCAACGCGATGACCTTCAGCGATCCTGGCATCACTATTTTTTAAGTTTGATTCCCACTACCGTGAACTCGACGGTAGTGAATCTACTTATCTTACTGTTACCGATTACCGTGGTGGCTTTTTTTATCGCTGTGCTAGGGGATAGTTTAGCGAGCATACCGGCCTTTTTGCTGAATATGATTATTCTTCTTTTTGCCATTGGCAGGGGAGACGCGGTCAGTCGATCACAGGCTTTTCGGTTCTCGATTACTGACGAAAAGGCATCGGTAGCGGCTGCGGCACAGCGTTATTATGGTTTGGATGAGCAAGCTGAGCATCCGACAGGGCAGCTCTATCAATGTATTGCTTATCAGCTCTATGAGCGATGGTTTGCGGTCATTTTTTGGTTCCTAATATTAGGCGCTCCAGGGGCTTTACTGTATCGGATGTGCCATAACTGCATCGATTCTCACGCAGTGGCGGTGAGCCAGTCAGCACTTGAAGCGTCTATTGAGAGTGGTTCCGATTCGCAAGAGGTTCAAGTAGATTCGACATCACTGGGAAGAGACGCCAGCCTTATTGTCAGCATCATGGATTGGCTGCCGGCCCGAATATGGGTGTTATTATTGGGCGCAGCCAGTTATTTTGGTACCAGCTTAGAATTACTCAGCGCTCGGCTGTTTGACCGGATCACGGCCAGCGGTTTATTTGCCGAGTTTTTTCTTGCCTTGCCAGTCACCGGTCAGCGTCTTGATGATGAGGTGAGTCAATCTGTTAGCAAAAGTATTCAAAAGCAAGCTGAAAAAATTGAAACGATTAGCCAGCATGCAATGCTTGTTTCCTTAGGCGTATTGATGGTTTTCTTACTATTAATGTGATTGGAGGTTTTCGCTGAAAATCAATTTGTTGAGTATTTGAAAGTGGTTTTATAAGGAATGAAAAATGGAAAATCTTTTTACCCTATTGTTTTTTTTGTTTGTCACTTTAGCGTTATTGGTGTTTATTTTAGGACGTTTTGCTAAGCCCATGTCTGACGATCAAACGGCCAGTTTTTCTCGATGGATTATCCCTTTGTTGTTTCTATTGTTAGTGATACAAATTATTCGCCATTACTTTTTTTAATAGAATCTAGCGCGATATGCTGCATAGGCCAGTTAATAACAAAGGATTATAGCTGCTTGAAAGATTTACGCCCTCAATCGGTCATAACATTATTTCTTACTCGCTGCTCGCAGATTGACGAGGCTGATTTAACGGCTTATAGAGCCATTCTTAGTAAGACTGAGTTAGACCGTAACCAGCGATTTAGGTTTGCTAAAGATCGTCATCGCGATCTTATCAGTCGGGCACTGTTGCGAACCGAGTTGGGTAAGGTGGTATCTTTGCCGCCTGATGCCATTGAGTTAGAACGAGGCACGCATGGCAAGCCGCAATTGGCTTCCTCGATGCAGTCGAGGGCTGAGCCGGTTACATTTAATGTGAGTCATGCCGGCGATTGGGTCATATTGGCTCTTTCATCAGAGCCTGTCGGTATTGATATTGAATATACTCCAAGAAATAATGATGTCATGGCTGTTGCTGATCGTTATTTTTACGGCGCCGAACTCAAAGAACTACAGGCGTTTAGCCCTAGCGAGCAGCGAGAACGCTTTTTTGATTACTGGACCTTAAAAGAGGCTTATATAAAAGCGCGAGGTGAGGGGATTAGCTTAGGTTTAGCAAACTTTGGTTTTTCTATCACATCAGAAAATGTCATTCGCATTAGCATGAGGCCATGCCTGAATGATTGTCCGGATGATTGGCAGTTTTGGTCGCTAACCCCAGAGAATGACTATCGTCTAGCATTGGCATTAAAAAGCAGCTCTCGAGCCCAGCTCGCTTGTTATGAGAGTGTTCCACTTCGCTATAAAGCGAACTTAGATTGGCGGGTAAACTGATCATTAACGTAGAGCGTATGATTAATCGAATCATCAAGCCGTTTAGTAAGGTAAAAAGCATGTTAGATAAAAGTGTGTTAGTGGCCCCTGCGGATGCTTTGCCGGGCAGGACCCAGCGTATGGCTGTTCCAGAGCGGCATTATGTTAATCATCATCCGATGTTGGACAGTAATGGTCAGCTTGATAGGCCAGAGGGCTGTCAGCAGGCGATGTTTGGCTTGGGATGTTTTTGGGGCGCAGAGCGAAAGTTTTGGGAATTATCTGGCGTTTATTTAACGGCTGTTGGTTATGCAGCAGGCTCAACACCTAACCCTAGTTACGAAGAAGTCTGCAGTGGTATGACGGGGCATAATGAGGTGGTTGCCATTGTCTTTGATCCTGATCAAGTTAGCTACCAGCAGTTGTTGGCAGTGTTTTGGGAGAGCCATAATCCGACTCAAGGTATGCGCCAAGGTAACGACAGGGGTACGCAGTACCGTTCAGGCATTTATACCTATGATGGCCAGCAAGCAGATGCGTTGTTATCCCAATCCAATTTTCAGCAGCAATTAACCGCGGCTGGGTTTGCTCAGATTACGACTGAAATTATTCCAGCGCCGATATTTTATTTTGCCGAAGGCTACCATCAGCAATATTTGGCGAAAAACCCTAATGGTTACTGCGGGCTTGGGGGACTAGGTTTGGCGTATCAAGCCTAGGTTTACACAATCAAGGCTTTACTTAATTAAGCTCTTAACTATTTTAAATGCTAGCTAATGGCGCGGTTTCCTAAAAGAGCGAGTAACATGGGTACAACCGTTTCTACCCGGTATATACGCGGGCCTATTGACAGTGTTTGGCAGGCATTTTTTTGCAATAAAGCCACTTCATAAGGGATAAATCCCCCCTCGGGCCCAATAATGACGACGTGACCAGACGTCCCAATGGTGGATCGATCGTTTAGATGATTTAGCGTTAGGTCGGCATTGTAGGGGTGTGCAACAAAGCAGTCTTTATTGCCGCAAATAGCAGCCAATTTGTCTTCAACAAACGGTTTAAACTTTGAGTGCAGGCTGACAACCGGCAGGGCGGTATCCTTGCTTTGTTCTAGACCGAGCAGTAATTGTTGATGGATGTTTTCAGCGTTCAACTGTGGGCTCTGCCAAAAGCTTTTTTCTACACGAAAGCTGTTAATGAAATGCAGTTCTTTTACTCCACATTCTGCGCAGACTGCAATGAGTCGCTTGGCGACTTTCGGCCGTGGCAAGGCAATGATCACGGTGATGGGAAGTGTGGCGGGGCTCAGTTGCTGTGGCTTGTTTTGATTGGGTGTAAAGAGCAAGCTGACTTTTGTTTTTGCGGCATTAATATGAGTAATCTCTGCGTTTCCATACTGACCATTAATAATGCCTGCGCTTAATGAGTTGCCCACTTGGGCATTTAAGATATGGCAGATATGTTCGGCTCTTCTTCCGCTCAATGTTGTGCTGTTGTCAGCTGATAGTTCTGATGAATCGAGTAACAATAAATTCACATTTGATTATCCGATGCAAGTGGGTCCAAAGAGAGCAATGTTGGCCTTGGTTGCGGCAAGTGATCGAAGCTGATTAAAAAGACTGAGTAACCAATATCTCGCCTTTCATAAATGTAATCAATTCATTGCTGTCACTCTGGCTGAGGAAATCGCCAATATTGACTTTTTCGTTGTTGTTGATAAGTGTTAATCCATGTGCTTCCCAGTCATGTTTAGCGGTTGTAGTCACTAACCGCGTGGTTTTTTTTTCCCACACCCATTTCCCCTTAGGCCGGTAAACACCTTTTTCAATAATCAGTTGCTTGTTATTGAGGGTTAAGATATGCCGGTAGCTAAGCTTCCAAGACACGTAGTAGAGCGCAAGACTAAGGATCAACACTTCAAGACCAGCGAAGGGTAGCATTACCCAGGCTCCAGCAATAATGGTAAAGCCCATGGCAATACCAATACAGATGCTGCCTAATGACCAAATAACGCGTTTATTGCCGTCCCAATCTAGCGACCTATCGGGCGATAAGATAAGGGTGGTAATGGTATCTTCACCGACAGTTTTACGGTTAACTTTGATCATGGTAAGTCATCATTTTTTGATTGAAGCAATTGTGTTTAGCTTTTGTCAAAGTCGACAATCAAAATATCGCCGTTAGCTGGCGTAGGCTCTGGTAATTCCCAATCCCACACTTCGTGGCTGAAATTGTCGTCCAATCTCGCGCAGAGGTCAACAAATGGCTGTCGTTGAGGATCAGCAATAATTGCCTTGTTAACACCGGCTTTTTTGGCGCGTTTGAATAAATCAAATAAAGTGTCATTCAGACTGTCCCAAAAGCAAATATCACCGCCAATAATAAGATCATATTCAGATAATGTTTCCACATCCAGTTGATCAAATGTTTTAACCAGTGGTTTGATGTAAACTTCATTTAAACCCGCATGAGCTTGTAAGTATGGGAATACATCGGGATCAGCATCAACACCTGTAACATCGCATTCAAATCGTTTGCTGCAATAGATCGCTGTTAGCCCCCAGCCACAGCCGATTTCGAGGATGTTCGTGTTCTTCTTGGGCGGATTATCATTCAAATAATCCATTAGCAAATAACTGGAACTCCAAAATTTATCGCCATGAATAGAGGTAGGGTGTTCTTTTTTAAGCTTCTTGATCACGGGGTGCTTGGCGGTCATTAATTTGACCCCTAGCTCTTCCTGAATAGTTGGCTGTTTACTTGCTGGTTTTGCTGAACTACTTTTTTTCATAGTAACTTTTATCTCGAAGCGTTATGGCTGGTTTATTCATCAATTAATCACAGCTTGCCATGCTCTTGCTAGGATTGACAGCGAGATAGGGCAAAGCGAGATCGTTATTTCAATCATTATAAAGCTTTTGAATCAGTTAGTTGAAAGTAATTGTGGTGTTTAGGAAAAAAAACCTTTTTTATTGGTTTTCCGTTTGTTGCAGGCAAAGAAGTGACGCCTTATATGTTGATCTGAAGATGCGTAGCGATGGTCAGTCTTTATCACAGAGCCGAATGGCTAGCTATGAAAGCTGGAGCCTAGCTAAAAAGAGTTATTCTGAGACGCAGCTTTTATTTTTTGGGGTGATCAACGATGAGTCGGCCTTATTTAACACAGATGACAACTGCTTAGCGTCATAAGCCATGGTAAACTAATCAGAATATTCACTGATAATCGTATTTTTTGTAGCGCCTATGTATAAGTTGATCCGACCATTATTGTTTTCTCTCGATCCCGAACGGGCTCACGATTTAACGATGAGTAGCTTGCGCTTAGCTGGTAATAGCGGCCTAGCCGATAGGCTGATGCCTGGCAGAGTTGAAGACCCCTTAGAAATACTCGGTCTTCAGTTTCCTAACCGCGTTGGTTTATCTGCAGGATTGGATAAAAATGGCACGGCTATTCGCGGCTTGGCGTCCCTGGGTTTTGGATTTTTAGAAATTGGTACCGTCACCCCTAAGCCGCAGGCGGGTAACCCTAAGCCACGGATGTTTCGATTGTCTGAACATCAAGCGATAATTAATCGTATGGGCTTTAATAATAGCGGTTTAGACGCCCTAATCAATCGTGTTAAGCACGTGCGTCAATCAGGTATTGACTGTCCTCTTGGAATTAATATCGGCAAAAATAAATTAACCTCAGCAGCAGATGCGGTGAATGATTACTTGCAATGTATCGCTGCCGCGGCGCCTTTAGCAGACTATATTACGATTAACTTGTCATCACCCAATACGCCGGGTTTACGCGACTTACAGTTTGGCGATGAGTTGGCGGCGTTGCTAGCGAAAGTGGCACAGGCTCGCACTGAGTTTGCAGAACGTGAGGGTAAACGTGTCCCGCTATTGGTTAAAATTGCGCCTGATATGGCGGACGCTGACCTTCTTAGCGTCGCTGATCAACTGATAGAGCAGGGTATCGATGGCATTATTGCGACCAATACCACTACGGATAAGCGATTAGTTGAAGGCCATCGACACGGGCAGCAAGCCGGTGGCTTAAGCGGCCAGGTGTTATTTGAGCGCTCGACGGAAGTGGTTGCAAAGCTAGCAGATCATATCGATGGTCAAATAGCGATTATTGGTGTTGGCGGCATTCATTCAGGCGAGCAAGCGGCAGCTAAAATTGCAGCAGGTGCAGACTTAGTGCAGATATACAGTGGCTTGATATATCAAGGTCCTAGAATTGTGCGCGACTCCGCTAAGGCTATTCGATTAGCTCGTCAGGAAAGGTAAGTGAGTACATCTTTTCAGCCATACATCGCTACTTGTCCAAAAGGCTTAGAGCATCAGTTAGGTTTAGAGTTGGCTCGACTGGGAGCAGTTAGTGTACAGGAGTCGGTAGCGGCTTGTTATTTTGAAGCTGACCTCGCTGCGGCTTATCAGGTCTGTTTATGGTCGCGTCTAGCAAATCGTGTTGCGCTATTATTGCTGCGTAATCGAATCGATTCTGAGCAAGCACTTTACGACAGTGTCAATGCCTTATCTTGGAGTAGCTATTTTACTGCCGATAAAACATTATTAGTTGATTTTAATGGGACATCGGCGGACATTCGAGATGCTCGATTTGGCGCAAAGCGCGTTAAAGATGCCATCAATGATAGCTTTTTAAGCAGCATCAATCAGCGTCTAGTGATTGATGAGCAGCGACCTGATATTTTGGTTTATGCTCGCTTGTTCAATGGCCGCTTTACATTGGCCCTTGATTTGGTTGGCGAAAGCTTGCATCAGCGAGGCTATAGAAATCGAGGGGGTGCGGCCCCTTTAAAAGAAAATTTAGCCGCGGCGATTTTACTGCAAAGTGATTGGCCGGCGATTGCAGAATCAGGTGGTAGTCTTGTCGACCCTATGTGCGGTTCCGGTACGCTATTAATTGAGGCTGCACTTATTGCGGCCAATATCCCGCCGACCTTTTTGCGTTCCCGTGGTTTGGTTGGT
>CALCNB010000254.1 GCA_937897785.1 uncultured Cellvibrionales bacterium
AAAAATTCCTTTTGCTTAAGTGATGACTAGCGTCGATTAGTTATGATTTTTAGGGTCGATTATTAAGCTGATTGATTACATGAAAAACAACAGTCAGTGACACATGCAGACATCAATCACTGTTAAAAGTATTATGGTTAAGAGTCCACAATATCGATTTTTTTCAACATTAATAATAAGCGTAATAGTCGTACAACAAAAGTACTATGATGCAACGATAACGCGCTGATAACAATCATAAAACTGTATTTCAGAGAAAAATAATCGGCACTTTTTAACCAATTTTGATACTGCGAATAAGCGCGGAAATTATTCCGTTACTTGGCATGAAAAGTTAATGTAAAATCTATTTTGTAGCGGAATGCATCGACAACGAATATTGTACAATTAACGACCTATCGTCAATATGTGGACAGGCGCGCTGGCAATCGAATGACTGACACTGACCGCCAAGGCCTGGCTCTCTATATCTTCAGGTCTTGCTAATGCTTGTCCGCTTAACGCAAGGCGCGCTGTGACGAAAACCTGCTGATGATCCAGCAAACTTGATGCTGCCATTTTATCCTGCTCAGTTAACAATACTTCAGCAGGTAAATCCGCAAAACTGATTTTTTTAGCCGCTAAAGGCATGCTAGCCTCCCCTGCGGCACGCGCGAAAATAAATACCGGTGTGGTTGAAGGTATCTGACTACTAGCCAGTTCAGAGCTGAGCGTAACCTGCAAACGAATAATCGCAGTAACTGGCTCACTATGGCTGGTTAGTGGCGGCAGCTTGGCGCGTGCTAATTGAATACCCTTCTGCAAACTAATGCTTTCTGCGCTGTTGCTGCCGTACTGACTTAAGGCTTGGGTCCAAAATTCAATCGCCTGTCTATAGCTCTGTTGTTGAAATGATTGCATGCCTTTAAGACTCAGCGCTAAAGCAAACGCAGGCTCAATACTCAGCGCTCGATCTAACAGATCAGACATTTGCTGATCGTTGTGAGTGAATTGATCTCGGCCATCCGTCGTCTGACTACTGATCGACAAATACATCGCCTGAGCAAGCAAGGTCAAGGTCATTGGATCATTGGGATAACGTTCCACCAAACGCTGGTATACCTCAACTGCAGCGGCATGCCTATCGAGTGAGGAATACGTTTCGGCAAGCAGTTGTAAATGTTGGTCTGTCGGTTCTTTTTGTTGTAAAACCGGCGTTAAAAGAGACTCAATCGAGCGTAAGTTTGACTGCCTTTGCTGGTCGGTGGAAGCTAACTCGAGTGAATTAAGCTGGCTTAATAAGCGCAAATCAAAGCCACCGCCCAGAGACAACCCCTGCGGGAGGTATAAGAACAAAGCCAGGCTAGGAATCAAAAGTATTACGCTTATTAGCAACCAACCATTGGATCGCTGATGTCGGTTGAACAAAGCTAGGCCACCATTGGCAAGCAGCAGAAATAAAGAAAAAACTAAGCTAAAAATTAAAACACTAGTCAGCATCAGTATGGCCCTCTTCGGGTTTAGTGAATCGATGCCGTAAAGCAATAATAATAATGCTCAAACAAAACAAGCCAAGTGGTAAGAGCCATAGTATGGCCGTTACCGCGTTTAATGGTGGATCATACAAAACAAAGTTTCCGTATCGCCCAGACATGAAGCGGTAAATCTCATCATCAGTGAGGTCTTGCTGTACTAAGTTATAGAGTTCATTGCGAAGGTCATAGGCGATTTGTGCATCTGAATCAGCTAGATTTTGATTCTGGCATTTAGGGCAACGAATTTCATCCAGTAATTGATAGTAGCGATCGCGTTGCTCTTGGCTTTGAAAGGTCAATAAATTACTGGCATCGGAACTGGCGAAACTAGTCTTCACTAATAATACAGAGCAAACAAGCAATAGACATGATAAAAAATATTGTTGACTACGAATTCGCACTAATGAACACTCACCAAGATAAGCCTAAAGGGACAATTTTATCACGCCAAACCTTGTCATCAAGAATGCCGACATGCCGATAGCGAATAATACCATCTGCGCCAACGATATAATTCTCAGGCGCGCCATAAACACCTAAATCAAGCCCTAATTGTCCTTTTAGGTCAGACAAATTAAATTGGTAGGGGTTACCAAGCTGTTCTAACCACTGCAATGCGTCTTCGGGTCTATCTTTATAATTCAAGCCAATAATCGCGACCCCTTTTTTGGATAAGGCATTAAGATAGGCGTGCTCAACACGACAACTAATGCACCAACTCGCCCAGACATTGATGATATAAGCTTGCTTTGGTAAATCTTTGTTAGTAATAACATCATATGATTCATTAATTATTAAATGATGATGTCCACTTACATGGCATTCTTTAGTTTTTTTTACTTCTATTCCTGCAGGACTGATAACAATATTTTTAACCCCAAATTCAACTTTAAAATCCTTACTATTAGATTGAA
>CALCNB010000255.1 GCA_937897785.1 uncultured Cellvibrionales bacterium
TTGCAAACAAGATTTTCTAAACATTTTAGCAATATTGCAAATGTATCGAAGAAGTTAGAAGATACTATGGCGGAAGTTAATAAATTTGGGACCGATGCAAGAGTTATCAGCAGAGCTCTAGAAAACATTAAAGATCCAGAACAACCCCAAAGAGCAATAGTTTCAGATGATAATCAGAGGATTGAAAATCAATCCAAACAACTTAAAAATTAATTAAAATTCCAGTTTAAATTGGTTTATATTCAATGATATCGTGTATAGTACCCACCCGAAATCGAACCAAACAACTGCATGAGTGTATTGCTATGTATAAATATCAAACCTACAAAAACAAAGAACTGATTATAGTGGATGATTCGTCTAAACATGAAAGGAACACCATTGTAAACAGTTGGAAACCATATAATATAACATATATTCATCTTCCGAGAAATGTAACTATAGGTGAAAAACGAAACATAGCGATCAAACATTCGAAAGGAAATTATATTGCAATTTGGGACGATGATGATTTTCATGGGAAGCAACGACTTCAAATGCAAATGAAACGAATTCGAGACGGACATGGGATCATGACATGTGTAAAGAATGTTCGTGTGAATTTGGGTGCACCGATTTTTACGAAAGCGTCTTCTAAATCTAAAATATGTGTCCCTATCCAAGATCAATCCAAAGTGTACATTATGCCTAAGGAAGAACAAGCTAAATTATGGTACAAAAGTATCATCAACAATTCTTTGCTTTTTCCCAAAGTATTATGGGAAATTGTACCTTTTCCGAATCAAAATATTGCAGAAGATTCAATTAAAGGTATTCGCCTTAACATTTTTATTGTTGAGGGCCTTTTTGCAAATCAAAAATCGAGGGCGCAATGGGCGTAGCTAGACGAAACTGAGCGACCTGACGCTGAATTTCAGCGAGTGTTTCAGGGTGTTGACCAGCAATATCGGTGGTTTCACCAATATCATTTTTAAGATCAATCAGCAACGGCGGTTGGTGTGTTGTGGTGGGACCAAGAAATACTTGGTTGGTAATAAAGTGCAACTTGTGGTCTTGATATCGAAAGGCACGCAGGGTTGAATTTCGAAAAAATGGCACGAATTTCCTCGGGCTTGGCGTTTGACTTATCAGCGTGGCTGACAAGTCATAGCTATCGACTGCGGTGGCTTGTGATTCAAGTCCGGCCAAACCCATAAAGGTATTATAAATGTCGGTATCCATACCAAGCTCACTCACCCGGCCCGGTTCAATATCGGGGCCAGAAAAAAATGTCATCACCCGCATTCCGCCTTCAAACGTCTGCCCTTTTCCACCGCGCAATGGTTTCGCCGAGCCTGCATGCTCAGGCGCATAGGTCAGCCAAGGGCCATTATCACTGGTAAACACCACATACGTGTTATCGTTGATACCCTGTGTTTTTAAGCTTTGCATAATTTGACCAACACTCCAGTCAATTTCCTCTAACACATCACCGTATAAGCCCAACGCACTTTTACCGGCAAACGCTGGTGAACGAAATAATGGTACATGCACCATGCTGTGTGATAAAAATAAAAAAAACGGTTGCTGTTTTTGAGTTGCGCGCTGAATAAAATCGACCGACTGCTCGGTGAAACGCCGAGTAAAAATCGTTTGGTCGACAGGCCGCTGAACCACCGTATCGGTATAACTTTGATCGGCATTCACTTGGCTCTTTATCAGCGGCACATTCCAATCAGAGACTTTTGGATGACGTAACTGGTGCTGATAAACGGGACTCACTATTTTCCATTTGTCCGCTGATGTTGATAAATCACTGTTGACCGTTGCGCTAGTAATCTCACCGACGGTCCAGTCCATATCATTGGAATAAGGAATACCCAACCATTCATCAAAACCATGACGGGTCGGCAAAAATTCAGGCGCATCACCTAAATGCCATTTACCAACCATAGCCGTCGCATAATTGTGCTGTTTAAGTTGTTCGGGCAAGGTAATTTGACTCGCGGGCATGCCCGTCTGACTGTCCGGCCACAATACGGCAATACGATTACCGTAAAGGCCAGAGCGGACCGGTAAATTACCGGTCAGCAGTGCGCCCCGACTGGGACTGCAAACAGAAGCCGACACATAAAAATCGGTCCAGCTTTGCGCAGTGGCGACCAATTCGTCAATCGCGGGCGTTTTCAATCGCTGATCTTGATAAAGACCCAAGTCACCGTAGCCGAGATCATCGACATAAATAATAATAAAGTTCGGTGATTTAGGCTGTGCACCCATAGCCACGCTCAGTGAACAGAAAAAAAGACCCCCTAACAAGCCAAGCATAAAACGGTTGATCATGATCCCACCCTATCTACCCATAGCAAAGGCTACAGTATGCCATAATAGGAAAAGATTTCTCATCTAATCCAAGGTATAGGCGAATACAGCAGAAACATTTAGCCAGAGACATAAGCAGCAGCATTATCAACAAATTGAATAGTGAAGACTGTCGCCAGGGCGACAATTGATCGGTGAGAATCTCCCAACAAGGCTAGCGCATTAAGCCGAATATATAGGCATGAAAAGAGATTAAGATTAGCCTGCAAATATAAACAAGAATCATTAACCAAAAAAGACAGGGCCAGCTGAAAGCCTACCCATTAAAAATGGTGCATTAAAACTTTAAACGAATAGAAGCATCTAACATTATTTAGACTAAGCCCCCCTTAAAAGAACCTGATAATGAAGGGGCCGGTCGAATATAGCGCTAAGGTTTGCTCATCTGCTTAATCTTGCGGCCGCCCACTGTTATTGTCCTGGGTACCGTCTTGTTGATTAATTTTTTCGTAGATTTCTTCACGATGAACGGCAACGTCCTTAG
>CALCNB010000256.1 GCA_937897785.1 uncultured Cellvibrionales bacterium
TAAACCGCCATGACTGAGGAATAATATTTTTTCAACTTCAATGGCCAGTATTTCTGCAACCTCTGAAAAACGACGCTCTGGTGACAATGTTAATAATTTTTCTCTTATATCTTTTGAGTGATCAGACCCATGAAGATCATCAGAAGCATTAAAGAATCTAAATTTATTTTGCTTCGCACTGAGCAATTTTGATCGCATTGCATGCCAATCAACGGCAAGGTAGCTACTGTCTTCAGCTGATTCAATTATGGCCTTTTCTAAAACACTTATCACCGTCGAAGAGCTCAGCAACTGTGCACCTAAACGCTGAGAAAAAGTTTCTTTTAACGCCGTATTGCGGGCTAAAACCCCGACATCGTCAATACCGCCCCAAGCTAAACATAAGCTGGGAAGCTGATGTTGGCGTCGATAGGCTGATAATGCCTCTAAGTAGCTATTGGCTGCCACATAATTTGCCTGGCCTGGATTACCAAAAACTGTCGTGGCCGACGAGAATAGCACGAAAAAATCCAGCGTCATATTAGACGTTAAGTGATGCAACACTTCGGCACCTTTAATTTTTGGCGATAACACATCGAGTAGATTTTGACGACCCATATTGTTTAGTAGCAAATCATCAAACCTAGTGGCAGCATGAATCGTTCCTCTTAATGGCGGCTGACCGACTAAAGCGGCTTCTAAATTCAAATGGGCGTCGGAATGGGTTAAATCTAATCGGAGATCAATGATATTGATCTCCGATTGTCGCAACTTGGTACAGAGATCAATGGCTGCTTGACTGATCATGCCCTGTCGACTGACGACAATAATATGTTTAGCACCTCTATCACCCAGCCACCGCACCATGGCTAAGCCCAGACCGCTGGATCCACCGGTGACCAAATAACTGGCATCAGACTTGAGCGTCAATACCTGCTCGCTAACGGGGTTGGATATTAACGATGTATTAGCTTGAGGGATGACACTCAAATCAATCACGACCTTACCTATTTGCTGTGATCGCTGCATGTATCGAAAGGCATCGACAGTCTGTCGAGCAGTGAATACTCGATGGCAAATAGGATACAAAACACCCGTGTCAAGCAAAGCAAAAACTTCACGCATTAATGGCTGAATAAGTTCAGTTTGATGTGACATCAACTGGTCGACATCAACACCAAAATAACTAATGTTATTGCGGAAGGGCCTTAGGCCCATGGCCGTATCGGCGTAAAAATCACGCTTACCTAACTCAAGGAAACGACCAAACGGTCGCATAATACTCAGATTGCGATCAATCGCCTCCCCGGCCAAAGAATTTAGCACGACATCAACACCTTGGCCCTGAGTCAAATCATTGATTTGATCGGCAAACTGTAAACTGCGCGAATCAAAAACACGATGAGCACCTAACAGTTTAATAAAATCTCGTTTATCTTCGGTGCCCGCCGTGGCATAAATATCAGCGCCAATATTCTTAGCAATTTGTATCGCGGCCAAACCGACGCCGCCTGCCGCACCATGAATTAACACGCGCTCGCCGGCTCGCAATTTAGCAAGATAGACTAAGGAATAATAGGCGGTAAAAAAAACCGTTGGCACAGTTGCTGCTTCAGCATGAGACCAGTTCTTAGGTTTTTTCACCACAGCAAACGACTCAGTGACCACCTCGGAGGCAAAACTTTCTGGCGCAAAGCCAAGCACTTTATCGCCGACAGAAAAATCAGTAAGCTCGTCACCAACAGCAGTCACAACACCCGAGAACTCCATGCCGAGTGTGGGTCCTGAAAATCCATTTTCTAAGGCTTCATCAGGCAATAGACCGGTAGCGAACATCACATCGCGAAAATTCAATCCTGCCATTACCGGTTTAATTCGCAATTGCTTAGCCGCTAAACTAGGCGCTGGCTTAGTGCGCCAGAGTAAACCATTTAATTTCCCAGAAACAGGTACGTCAAGATAAGTAATGGTATCACTTGCTTGACAAAGCTCACTCTTAGCTAAAAGTTTTAACGGCATCAACCGATTCACAAAGCGTTTTTGTTGATGCAAAAATATCTCGGCTTCACCTTCAATGGGTCTACATAATTCTTCAAACAATAATGGCTGGCTAGATAACGCTAGGCATGAGGGCTCAATATCAATAAGCCGAATATCAATACCAGAAAGCTCATTCATCGCAACCCGACCCATGCCCCAAACTACCGCATCAGAGGGATTTTTGACTGTTGAGACAAAACATACAGAGGAGTCACCCATCACCCCCTGTGACTGCTGAGTTATGAGGTCTAATGCAAACTGCCGCTCGGCAGGCAATGTTTGCAAATATTGTAATAAGTTGCGTAAAAAATCCGCCCGATGGCAGGCATGCTGAGAACTGACGCCATCATTGCTAGAATAAGTTGCATCAATGATGCGGCTGGGATGAACCGCTTGCGAGTCAAAAAACAATGCTAAGTCATCGACATTAACGGTCTCACATTCAACAATTGTTAGCTCAATTGCTTGCGCTACTGGGTCAGTTAGGCGGAGCTGTTGCCACCATTCATGCCACTGCGCTGATTGCGCTTGACCCACCATGACCAGCCAAACTTCTCGCGCCATATCCGCGACTGTTTGCTTAGACTCTTGGGCAGATTCTAATAAACTCTCAGACCCCTCCTCTAATGACTCGGCAATATTCAATGGTTCATCGACAAGAGCGTGACTACCTGACTGAACACTTGCCTGACAAAACAGTAAATAACCACTGGTCTGCTGTAGATCAGAAAATTGATGCATCAACTCAGAATGATAGCCATTATTGAGCAGATGTTGCCGCAATGCAGCAGCCGGAATCAAAGCTGACTGTGCTGTACTGTTAGTTGTCAACCACCAATCCAGAGACGCGCCAAAAACAAAATCACTAATACGACTAGGTGACTGCTCAACCAATAATAGTAAACCATTAGGCTTTAACCATTTTTTTAATTGCGTCAAAAATATATCAGGCTGTTGATGCTTGCTGATAAAGTGGTTGAGAATAATCACATCATACTGTTTAGCCGTCGGTGTAGATTGTTGCGCATCAAAATCTGAAGGCATGGTTATATAATGTGGGGTGAGGCAATTAATCTCAGCGTGTTGCTCTTCCATCTTATAAACCAATGATTGCTGACAACTAAAAAGGTCAAAGCAATCTTCATCGAGTAATTGAGGCGCAATCACTGAGGCAATATCACTATCGCAAGCATTTAACTCTAAAATATCAATATTATTGCTGAAGTCACGCTGACCAATAATGACTTGCACGGCATTTAATGCTAGCGCTTGCAAGCCTTGCTGGGGCACAATGCCTGATAATGCCCCAGCCGAAAAATCAGCTAACTGACTGGTTAACGCTTCAGTTGCATGTTCGCCCTGCTGAACCACCAATTGAAGTGTTCGAAATCGGCTGGCAATTAAACTTAATTCTTTAGCAGCAATGGGGTAATCCTCGAGTATCAACTGCCAGATCTCTTGGTAATCTGTTTCTGATGCTCTTGGGGAAAACCTATAACCCCCACTATCTAACGTTAGAAGCTCATCCTCAATGATCATATCAATTAAGCGATCAATGTAGACACTCGGAAAATTTTTGGATCGCGCTGCAGCCGTTAACGATGAGCGATCAAAGGTCTTATTCTGATCGTATAAGTCAGCAGCTAAATCAGCCACCACTTCAACTATTGCATAACCGATAGCCGTATTTAATAGCGGTTCAATTTCTGTAAAATAGCGATCGATCTCAAATCCTAAGGTTGTAAGATTTTGCTCTTCGGTTACCTGCTGCCACTGCTCAACATTTTTAAAAAATAATGGCGCATTGTTAACTCGGTTAGATAGCATGGCCTGCCAGTGATAATGATCAGCTTTAACCAGCGTGTCGATCGTCGGCATCATTTTAAAACGGCATTGCTGCAGTAAGACTTGCGGATTGCCAAATTCATTACATAGGGCAAAATCAACCACTAATGAACGAACCCCTACACCTCGGATAACCGCATTGATCATCGTCACTTGGTCGTGACCGAAATACTGAATGCGGCCCATTCCAATCGGTAAATACGCATTTTGCTGTGCATCGACTGAAGATGTGCCCGTCGCAACCAGTGCACCGACCAATTGAAAACAGCCATCTAACACCACAGGGTGAAGGATATGTTGTTGACTCAGTAAGGCGTCCTCATCAACCACGATCGCTTGATTGTCACCGGCTGCACCAGATCGCCTAAAAGGATCGGCAAGCAAGCTTGCATGCACAACCCCTTGACGGCACCAAAGCCGGTCAATGGTTTGAAATTTTTCGCCATACTGCAAGCCCATGACAGATAAGCGACGGTAATAGTCACTGCTGTTGATCTCGGTGAAAAGGCCTTTGATCGGTAAATCTTGATTTAACAGTGGGTGGTGCTGCCAAAAGGCATCAGTTGCTTGATTTGCTTGCAGATCATGAAGCGTCGAATCACTTGACTGCTCGGTATGAGTTAACTGCCCCACACAATGCAGTAACCACGAGTCATCGGATAAACGCAAACGACTTTTAATCATTAATTTACGCCGCGCTAAATCAAGCTCTAAGCGGACTGTCCGCTGATCATCAGCATGCAATACCAATGGCACTAAAATAGCGAGATTAGTCACATCAAAAAACTGAATCTGAAACCAGTCTCGACAACAAGCAAAGGCCATTTCGACAAAAGCTGCGCCCGGCAATACGACCACTTGATCGACAACATGATCGGCTAGATAAGGTAACTTGAGACTATCAAGCGTTTGTTCCCATACCGGCAAGCTGGAGTTGATGCGCTGACCCAGTAGAGGATGGACCTGTCGGCGATCGACCACACTGGTACCGTCTACTGTGGATTGATACCAGTGCCGCTGACGCTGCCAAGGGTAATTCGGTAACATCGTAGCCTGAGCAAACGGCGAAACAATCTCACTAAATTGGACATCGGCGCCGGCTAAAAAGGCCTTTATCTGAGTTAACTTAATCGCCTCGCTGTCATCAACACGGTCGCTTAAGGTTTCAATCACTAAGCCATTCTGACTACGATGCGCCAAACCCGCTTGAATGTAGCGTCGCAATATTGGCTTAGCGCCAATTTCGATGAATATGCGACCGCCTTTGTTGACGGCATTATCGATCGCCTCAGCAAATAACACGCGTTGACGAATGTTACGCCACCAATATTCAGCATCGAGTAACTGCTGACTGCTATCGAGATCATCGATAGTGCTAATAAACTGCTGACTGATTTTCGGTTTTATATCCGCAAGCGCACTGATCAAGTGGCCATACAACGGATCCATAAAGCGACTATGAAAAGCATAATCAAGATCCAACAGTCGGTAAAAAATGCTGTCTTGCTGGCAGGCTTGTTCTATCTTTGACAAATCAGCCAAGGTGCCGGCCAAGGTGACTGAGTCGATGCTATTGTGACAGGCGATTTCAATCAAACTACCAAGATTTAGTCGTTCAAGTAACGCCTTGGCACCGCTTAAAGAAAGATTCACAGCCGCCATACGGCCCGTTCCGCGGGTCAAGGCTTGAGCGCGGCTACGCACCACAATCACCGTGATAGCATCCTTTAAGCTCAGCGACCCCGATGCCCAAGCAGCGGCGATTTCGCCCACACTGTGACCAAGAAAATAATCGGCTTTAACGCCTTTTGCATTCAGCCATTGCGTCATCGCTACTTGAATCGCAAACAACAACGGCTGGGCGTAATCAGTCAAATGCATATTGCTTTGATCGCCAGGCAGTTGCAACTGCGCGACAATAGAAAAATCTAGCTGGGATTCAAATGCAGTGTCTAATTGATGAATATAATTCCTAAATAGCACGTCACATTCATACAGACGAGTTGCCATCCCCTGCCATTGACAGCCGTTTCCAGAGTAAACCATGACCACTGGCGCTTTTGCCACTGTCGATGGCACTAAACGCTGTCCTCGGCAACTGAATTCATCTCGCTGACCATTAGCAGCCGCGTGCAAACTTTTTTCGATGGATTCAGCCGTGGGTGCATCGATCAATAAGCCGTATTTTAAACGACTTTGCTTGTGCATTGCTTGACTGGCGATAGCGGCGTAACGTTGAGGATGCGCATGAATTAAGCTGGCATATCGCTTCGCCAAGTCCGCCAGCGCCAACTCACTGTTGGCGGTTAAATACAGCGGCGGCATCGCCAAATCAGCCGCTGGCATGATGACGCTTGACCCGCTGGAATGCGGCGACCGGGGTGCCATGGTGAACACGGCGTCCGTTGCCGCCGAAGACGGGCAAATCGGGCAGGCTGCATATTCGGCATCCAAAGGCGGTGTGGTCGGTATGACCCTGCCCATCGCGCGCGACCTGTCGCGTGAGGGCATTCGCGTCAACACGATTTTGCCGGGCATTTTCAACACGCCTCTGCTGGCCGCAGCGCCAGACGCTGTGAAGCAGGCGCTGGGCGCGCAAGTTCCCTATCCGTCGCGCCTCGGCAGCCCGGAAGAATATGCCAAACTCGCCACAACCATGTGCGAGGTGAATTATTTTAACGGTGAAGATGTGCGCCTTGATGGTGCCATCCGCATGGCACCGCGCTAGGTACAAACTCGACATAACGGGGCGAGGCTAGATGTCCAACTGCGCCGTTTCGACCAAATGACAGCCGGCGATCTTCCAAGATCCGTCCGGCTGTTTTTGCATGATGTAGCGCGCTTGCGTGTTGCGTCCGCGACGGTCGGTTATATCGACCCGCTGAACGCGCGTTTCGGGCGTGTTGTGCACGGCGCGGGCGGGATTTGGAAACACCAGTTTATGCGCCGTATGGACGGGTCGATAATGCGCTTTGACCATGGCAACAAAAACTTCCGGTCCGACAAACTGTGCCTGAATATCGGGTGCGGCAAGCG
>CALCNB010000257.1 GCA_937897785.1 uncultured Cellvibrionales bacterium
GGGGTTCTGTTTTCGGTGCTCTGCATATTGCATCCAGCGTTTCAAATGCAGTGATCGTTGCCATTATTTGTGACCGTGGCGATCGCTATCTTTCTACCGGTGTATTTGATAACTAAGCAAATTTTATGCTGATCTAGTTATCGAATATTGTTAAGTTTTTTACTGAAAAAAAGCATCTCCGCTATGGTTCAAGTAAGAAAAAATATTTCAAAAAGTGAAGTGGGTGATATTGATATCATCGCTTGGCTAGATACTTTGCCTGGTTTTTCTGATCAACAAACGGTTGACAGGATGCGGAAAGCCTTTCAGATGGCTTCTGCATCGCAGAAAGCCGTGCTCAGCAAAGATCAAAAGCCGCATGGTCTCATCGGTTGTTTTGATGCCGGTATGGAGATGGTTAACATCCTTGCCAGCTTTGATATGGATGAAGAGGTGTTAATCGCTGCGTTAATCTATCGTGCCGTACGTGAGGGACGTATCAGTATCGATCAAGTGGAATTAGCCCTCGGAGGCGAAGTTGCATCGCTTGTAAAGGGCGTATTAAAAATGGCGGCAATTTCTAATGTTCGCACAGAAACGACCCCCGTGTTAGGGCAAGGTAATGCTCAAGTAGACAATATTAGAAAGATGTTAGTCGCGATGGTAGATGATGTTCGAGTCGGACTGATTAAACTGGCAGAACGGACGCAAGCTATTCGAGCAGTCAAGAATCATCCCGATCCTATTAAGCAACGACGAGTTGCGCGCGAGGTTTTTGATATATATGCGCCACTGGCGCATCGTTTGGGTATTGGTCAGATTAAATGGGAATTAGAGGACGTTTCCTTTCGTTACCTCGAGCCCGAAGCCTATAGCTCAATTGCCAATATGTTGGATGAAAAACGATTGGATCGAGAAAATTATATCGGTCAAGTAGTCGAGTTAGTTCAAGAGAAACTGAAAATTATGGGTATTGAGGCGCAGGTTAATGGCCGTGCCAAACATATTTACAGTATTTGGCGAAAGATGCAGCGTAAACATGTTGCTTTTGAGCAGGTATACGATGTTCATGCATTGAGAATTACCGTTCCACAATTAAAAGATTGCTACGCGAGTTTAGGCGTGGTGCACACACAATGGCGAAACCTGCCGGGCGAATTTGATGATTACATTGCTAATCCTAAAGAAAATGGTTACCGCTCTTTACATACCGCTGTTATTGGACCTAATAATAAAATTTTAGAAGTGCAGATTAGAACGGATGATATGCACCAAGAGTCAGAGTTGGGTGTTTGTGCCCATTGGCTTTATAAAGGGACCGATGTTAAGACCAATAGTGAAGGCTACGAACAAAAAATTGCTTGGCTAAGGCAGGTGTTGGAATGGCATGAGGAGACCGGCGGTAGTGGTGATATTCGCGAACTTGCTGGCGATTTGACCAATGATTTTGGTAAAGATCGAATTTACGTTTTCACGCCAGAAGGACACATTGTAGACGTGCCTACGGGTTCAACAGCTGTTGATTTTGCTTATCATATTCATACCGAAGTTGGTCACCGTTGTCGAGGAGCAAAGGTTGATGGTCGGATTGTGCCACTCAGTCGCGAATTGCTTAATGGTCAAAAGGTCGAAATTATTAAAGGGCCAGAGGCTATTCCTAATCGCGATTGGTTAAGAGCTAGCTTGGGCTATCTCAATTCCAGTCGGGCGCGATCAAAAGTGCGAGCCTGGTTTAAAAAACAGGCGGCTGAACAAAATTTACAAGCAGGCCGATCCTTACTTGAACGTGAAGTTAAGCGCTTGGCAATGACCAGTTTGGACTATAAGCGACTCGCTCAAAAGCTGAATTATAAAACTGTAGATGATCTTTACGTGGCACTCGGTGCAGGGGATATTTCGACCTCACAAATCATGCGGCTAGCAGAAAAATGGTTTGGTGATCCGGTTCAGTCGCCGCTTGAACTGCAAGTTAGTCAGAGCGAGATACGAAAACAGTCACCTTCTGATGCCATTCAGGTCTTAGGTGTGGGTAATTTGCTGACGCAAATCGCCCAATGCTGTAAGCCTGTACCAGGCGATGATATCGCTGGATATGTGACGGTGAGTCGTGGCGTAACGGTGCATAGAAAAGATTGCCAACACTTTTTGCAGGTTGACAGTCAACAACAGGAGCGACTTATTGAAGTTAGTTGGGGTGAGCAAAAAACTGGAATATATACCGTTGAGATTTCAGTTGAGGCCTATGATCGAACCGGTTTGCTGGGCGATATTTCTGGTTTACTGTCAGCGATGCGAGTCAATGTGAGAAAAGTGAATACCTATACCGATCTACAAAGTAATATTGCTAACCTTCGTTTAACCATTGAAATTCACAACATTGAAGAATTAGTTAGAATTTTAGCGCGATTAAATAATATGCCGAATATTATTAATACTAGCCGGGTCAGTTAATGGCTAACTACACCATCAATGACTTGCTGTACTTAATGGCGCGTTTAAGAGATCCAAATCAAGGCTGTCCATGGGACTTGAAGCAGACGAGTCAAACACTTATTCAGCATTCGATAGAAGAGGTCTATGAGTTGGTGGATGCCATTGAGTCGGCTAATTCTAAAGATATCCAAGCCGAATTAGGGGATGTCTTGTTCCAGGTGGTGTTTTTGGCGCGGATAGCAGAAGAACAGCAGCAATTTGATTTCCACCAGCTTGTTGATCAGCTCTGCAGTAAACTGATTCGTCGCCATCCTCATATTTTTATCGATGGCCAGTTGTTCAATCACAGTAATCAGAATAGCCAGCGAGAGGCTATCAGTGAACAACAAGTCTCTAAAAATTGGGAGGCTATTAAAGCCGCCGAACGCGTAACGGAGGGTCGAGCAGGTTTATTTGATGATGTGCCGCTTGCTTTGCCGGCATTACTGCGGGCCGTTAAGTTACAAAAAAGAGCCGCTACGATGGGTTTGGATTTTACTCAAGCGCGTTCAGCTTTAGAAAAACTAAAAGAAGAGATTACAGAATTAGAACAGGCCATGGATGGATATCAGCAGCAAGGCACTAGCGCTCAGTCTGCTGAGGAAAGAATGATAGACGAATTAGGCGATGTGCTTTTCAGTTCTGTCAATGTGGCAAGAAAGTTAGCGATTAATCCAGAGTCTGCGTTGAGAGGCGCGAATCAAAAATTCACCCATAGGGTTTTAGCCGTTTTAGCTAGATTATCAGTAGATCAGCCTGGTAATGGTCGGCATGGAGAGCAAATGCCTACTGATCCCGAGTTATTGGATCAGTTATGGCGGTCGGTTAAGCATGGTGATTAAAGCATCAAAGCCGATTATTTGCTAGAATATAGCTCCTTTTCAGAGAGTGTCTGGTAGCAGTGCTCAGTATCACCCAGCTGCGACTGGGCTGTTGTCATCTTAACTTGTAGAATGGCTATTGACTGTGTATCTTTGCCGCTTGCTAAGCTAGTGGGCAGTAACCATAGCTTATCGCTATGGCTTATATTGAATGTCAAAACTAAAACTGTAACTGTTACGAAAAAATAGACATAAGCCAGCGTTATTTTTAGTCATAAAGTGATGGTTTTGCAATATTGACTACATTTGTAATTGAGTAATCACAGAGGCGTTTTATATGCGAATTATATTATTAGGACCTCCCGGTGCGGGCAAAGGGACACAAGCACAATTTATTATGGATGCCTTCAATATTCCGCAAATATCGACTGGCGATATGCTCCGCGCAGCCATTAAAGCAGAATCTGAATTAGGTCTTAAAGTGAAAGAAGTCATGTCTTCCGGAGCTTTGGTATCAGATGATATTATTATCGAGCTTGTTAAAGAACGAATTAGCCAAACTGATTGTCAAGATGGCTTTTTATTTGATGGTTTCCCACGCACCATTCCTCAGGCCCAAGCGATGTTAGATGCGAATGTGCATGTTGATACTGTTTTAGAAATTTGCGTTGATGATGCTGATATTGTTGAGCGTTTAGGCGGTAGACGTGTTCATCCTGACTCGGGTCGTGTTTATCACGTTGAATATAATCCACCAAAAGTTGCGGGCAAAGATGATGTGACTGGTGAGCCATTAATCCAACGAGAAGATGATCTTGAAGAGACGATACGTAACCGTTTGTCGGTTTACCATGATCAAACCGAAGCGCTGGTGGGTTTTTATCAAGAATTAAAAAATACTGATACAAACATCCCTGCACCTAATTACTTTAGTGTGAGTGGTGTTGGAAGTGTGGAAGCGATACGTGACAACATTCTGTCTCTTATAAAAAAATAATCAACTCTGATAAAAAAGGTGCTTAAAAGCACCTTTTTTATCACTTAATCAGTTTTAGTGTCCGTTTTATATGCGAAAAGGCCGTTTTCATGTTATTCCTTTCCGATAAAACTGATTTTATCAGTCATATTTAGCTTTGGTGGTGAATTGGCGGGTAAATTACATGCGGTTAAACTTCATTTTTTAGTTTAAATAGATTTTTTCTTTAAAATATTTTTCCTCTCATTAAAAATAAAGCCTGCTTTTTCTTATTTTTTCTTTTTTTTGATTCAAAAGTTATGCCTATCTATACTCATTAAGCGACGTGATTAAACAAAGTATTTTTTTGGCGATGAATTGTTTTTTTTAAAAGTGAATGCCGTTATTTTTTTAAATTCATGAATATTTATAACGAAATAGCCTATTTTCTTCAAAAAAAGCAATAATGATTTACTTTTTCACAAAAAAAACCTTGCAAGTACGTGTATTTGGTTTATTTTTTATTTAGTATTCGTAAGTCAATTATTACTTTTGACTTTGTTTATTAGCTGGTCTGATTTTGATGTGGTATTTCCAATGCATTATCTGGGTTTATTACTTTAACTTCGACCTTCTTAAATGATCATCATGATTAAAGTACCTAGGTAACAAAACTTAAAAAGGTGAGGAGACTCCACATGGCAAAGGTAAAAAAGAAAGCCGCTGCAAAGCGCAAACCAGCAAAAAAAGCTGCTACTAAGAAGAAAGTAGTGGCTAAAAAGAAAGTAGCTGCTAAAAAGAAAGTAGCTGCTAAAAAGAAAAAAGTAGTGGCTAAGAAGAAAGTAGCAGCCAAAAAGAAAGTAGCAGCTAAGAAAAAAGTAGCTAAGAAAAAGGTCGTTAAGAAAAAAGCGGCTAAAAAAGTAGCTAAAAAGAAAGTTGCTAAAAAGAAAGTTGCTAAAAAGAAAGTAGCTAAAAAGAAAGTAGCTAAAAAGAAAGTAGCGAAGAAAAAAGTTGTTAAGAAAAAAGCAGCTAAAAAAGTCGCTAAA